>JBEKCL010000308.1:0-2568 GCA_050014895.1 Dehalococcoidia bacterium | reverse complement strand
GTGGAGCATACGCCCAATATGCATATACCATCCGATTACTATGTGGATGACAATCGCATTGAGATAATAGGGGATAAGGGGACACTTTTTATTAACCGGTATACAACACGAACTATCGATTTGCCTGAACTATTACTATACAGGGACGGTAAGACCATCCCCGTTCCTGTAGACCGGGTGGATTGGTCGGAGGGTTTCATTGATTGTACCCGGCATTTGATCGATGTTATTCAAAAAGGCGGCAAGCCGTTCCTCGACGGCCCGAGAGGGAAAGCAGTATTACAGTTCACTCTGGCAGCGCTGGAATCATCTAAAACAGGGCGCGAGGTGAGGCCGGACGATTTGAAATAGACTACTAATCAGGGAGGTTCATCTGTGAGTAATATTCATGAAATCCTGAACTATATCGGGGGAAAGTGGCAGACTTCCGTCAGTGAAGAGTACCAGGATGTGGTCAATCCTGCTACAGGCGAGGTGATGGGACATGTGCCGCTCTCACCTGCCGCTGAGATCGACCTGGCCGCTCAAGCCGCTTCCGTTGCATTCGCAAAATGGAGACAAACGCCCGCCAATGACCGTGTTCAGTTTCTTTTCAAACTGAAGAACCTATTGGAGGAGAATTTCGAGGAGCTTGCACGCACTGTTACAATGGAATGTGGGAAGACAATCGAAGAATCCCGGGGCGAAATACGCCGCCTGATTGAAAACGTGGAGGTAGCCTGCGGCATACCATTAATGATGCAGGGCTACAATTCTGAGGATATCGCACCCGGCATAGATGAGTTTATGATCCGCCAGCCGATGGGTGTCTGCGCAGCAATTGCGCCATTCAATTTCCCCGCCATGGTGCCATTCTGGTTCCTGCCATATTCCATAGCATGTGGAAACACGTATATCGTTAAACCCTCGGAGAGAGTGCCACTGGCCATGCAGATGATATTCCGTCTGGTGGAGAAAACAGGGTTGCCGGCAGGCGTGCTTAACCTTGTGAATGGCTCCAAAATCGCTGTTGACGCGATCCTGGACCATCCGGCCATACGGGCCATCAGCTTCGTAGGCTCAACACCGATAGCCAGGTATGTCTACAGTCGGGCCACGGCCAACGGCAAACGCGCCCAGTGTCAGGGAGGGGCCAAAAATCCGGTAGTGGTTCTACCTGATGCAGATATGGAGACGTCGACGCGTATTATCGCCGATAGCCTTTTCGGCTGCGCCGGCCAACGTTGCCTGGCTGCTTCGTTGGTGATAACGGTAGGCGAGGCGCGCAAAGTTTTCACGGAGGCCATCGTGGAAGCTGCCAGGAGCCGGGTAGTTGGATATGGCCTCGATGAGAAGGTGCAGATGGGGCCGGTTATCACACCTCAGAGCAAGGAACGCATCGAAACGCTGATCGCCAGAGGGCAGCAAGAAGGGGCGAAAGTTCTGGTGGATGGGCGCAATACCCATATAGCTGGCTACGAGCACGGCAACTTCATTAGCCCGACTGTTTTGCAAGATGTGCCTCCTGACGGAGAGATTGTCAGGACTGAGATCTTCGGCCCTGTGCTGGGGATGATGCACGCTGACAACCTGGACCAGGCTATAACAATGATCAACAGTGGCAAATATGGAAATATGTCCTGCCTATTCACTAGCAGCGGTCCCGCTGCACGCAAGTTCCGCTACGAAGTTGTTGCAGGCAATATAGGGATTAATCTGGGCATTGCCGCTCCCATGGCCTTTTTCCCTTTCACGGGATGGAAAGAAAGCTTCTTTGGCGATTTGCACGGTCAGGGCATGGATGCCGTTGAATTCTTTACACAAAAGAAAGTAGTCATTGAGCGCTGGCCTAAAGAGTGGAAACGTAAGTTCTAGTAAAACAATTCACCACGACCAGTTCACAAGCAATCCAATCATGTCAATACATAGATTGAACAGGATGATGTAGAAAATATGAAACTAATCAGGCTGCTGCAGTTACAGATTGTATACGGCATTTTGGGCATCGGGTATAACGGGATTAGTTTTTTCTTGACAGCAATGGGGAAACAGCCTTTGGCATCTACCTCGCCCGTTCTCGGATTTATATCAATGCTGGTATACGGACTTTTCCTGGTTTCCGGTTTTCTTCGTAAGATAGTACTTTACCGGATTCTCATGATAGTTTCCGTTATAGTATTGGGATACGGAGGGGTAGTACAACACATCATTAATATATTCGTTCAACCTCAAATATATAGCTCGCTCATTGCCTGGGCAGTGGCTGTGATCATCAACCTGTTCGGCTTGGGCTTGAATATTGTTGCCGCCTTAGGCAAATTCAAGCAATAACTTTGAGCTACTGAAGCAATTATCCCTGTGGTTTCTTCTATTCTATTTTTTTAAAATGGTCACAGCTGCAACATGATTCCAGCCGAATACCTGGCATAACCCTGTTTTAGGATTCTTAGATATTTGTCTTTTCTCAGCTTGATTTCTCAGTTGCCAGACAATTTCGCAGACTTGACCCAGGCCGGATGCGCCGGGTGGTTCCCCTTTACACTGTATCCCGCCGCTGGGATTGACCGGAAGCCTGCCGGTAATATCAAA
>JBEKCL010000307.1:0-2695 GCA_050014895.1 Dehalococcoidia bacterium | reverse complement strand
TCACCGATCTCTTCCAGGGTCATCTCCCGGCACTTGAAGCCTTGGTCCCCATGCATCCCCGAAGGGCCCATGGGTGTCTGTCCGATTAGTTCCGAAGTTGTCTGAGCTCCTCCGTGTGCGATCTCCATGGCGATCCTTCCACCTGCCTCGTGAACGGCATTGGTCATTTGAGATAGTCCGGGAAGCATGTCGTCGCTGTGAGCTTCAAGTTGTAGAGGGAGGATCCTGCCATCTTTATGCGGAGAGGATATGCCCGTTATTATCAGAGCTACGCCTCCTTCGGCCAGTTTCACCATCGTGTCGATGAGCAGCGGTGAAACTGAACCATCTGGATTCGCCATGCCCTCGTAGGTTGCGGAGCGGATGAATCGGTTGGGCATCGATAGACCCTTTATCTTCGTTGTATCAAAGAGCTTCGTCATTTTCCACTTTCTCCTTTCTTGTGTCTTGTGTGGCGCCTTACCTCGGCACCTGTAAGGGCTCGCATGCGGACCAACGATCCAGTTTGTTAGCTCAGGGTCTCAATATTGATCAGTACCAGCTTTTCGTTGATTACCATCTTGCTGCCTCATTTTTTGCCTTACTGTTCAAGTGCCACGCGGCTTGCTCCCGTGCCTCCTTTCTGTCGCCCGGCATGTGCGCACCGTCAATTCATCTTACTTCGGCAACTTCTTGACCAAGGCAGCAAACTGCTCTTTGCTGAACGCCTTCATCGTCGTCGTCTTAACATTCCCAAGGGAGGCAATCGCCAGCAGGTAAGTCATCATGGCTTCATCGCTGAAGGCTTCCCCAATAACAACGTAATCAGACTCTCCCAAGACCGGATAAAAACCAATAAACTTGCCTCGACCGACCTCCGTTGTCTTGATTGCATGTTCCACACGATACGGAGCGTTGATGTTTTTGATCCACTGTTCTGTCAACTTTAAATGGGAAAAGTATGTAGGCCTAGCTTTCTCTCCTTTATGTTCTAAAATTCGGGTTTTTATTCGTTATACGCCTTAATGGTAAAATAAATTATTTGGTGGAGAGAATGCCAAATACGAATTCCGGCCAATAAAAAAGGCCGAGACTCCAAAGAATTAAACTTCCTTCGACAGCTCGGCCATCTTCGTACTTAAGATCCGCAACTTTCCGTCCCCTCCTTACGGAAGGGTTGGCTTTGTCTGGCAACATACAGTCAATAGTTAAAAATATTTAGTCGATATTTTATGAATATCGCAGATCCAATTTTTGTCAAGTGGGCCATGCAAGTTAACAGATGGTTAATGAAGTGCGGGAACTATGTGGAAGGGATAGAAAAAGGCGGGGAGCAAATTTTCGAATAGATTGGGAGAGATTCGTTATCCCTCAGAAAAGCAAATCACTGGTTCCATATGGGTGCAGTTGCGGGGACAGGCTCTCAAGTTCCGCTCTGACTTCTTGAACTTCTTAAATTGTATTGGAGCTGGAAGCGGAATTCGAAAACTGGCTGTTAAATCCCTAAACCCCAACAAACCTCCATGATATCAAATAGCCGGGGGTGGCTCGTAGTAAGTAATCACCGGTGGCCCTTCATCGTTGTAATAATCGTAGAGATCACCCGCCGGTACCATGCTTTCGTCCGTAGCAGCTTGAGACGGGGTTCCTGCATTTTCAGCAGTCGTCGTGGTTATACCAACCTGTGCAATAAGGTTGTTGAACCGCTGCAGGGCTTCATCCCTGCTTAACGGGATCTCTTTGCTGTCAGCAGCATTAACCAGTGCCATTCTAAGTTCGCCGACAATATCGGGTGTTACCGGCTAATCGGCGATCCATCCGTTCTTGGGTGCAAGACCATTCTCGCCGAGCCATGTTTCAGCTTGCGTTTCATTGTCGGTTGTTCCCAAATTCAATACTGCGGCAAGCTTGACCGACACGGTACCTTCACGCAGCAAATGCTGTTCGATCGGAGGACGCCCTGATGCTGTTGGTGCAAACGCGGCCTGGCTAACCGCCGGTATTATAACGAAGATCATTCCCGCTAGGACTGCGCAAGTTTTTGCCAAAATCCTTTTTATCATTTTATGCCCTCCTCTTTTCTCTGAGGAGAAGCTATTATCTTCAGTTATTATTATAACAAATTAAGGTCAAAAAAGTAACAGTAGCGACCTGTCCACGGAAATGGCATGTGCTGTATTCAATCGAGAAATGTGGGAAAGAAATGCTACATGCAATAGCACGAGAAGCTGTTGATGGTCTTCTTTACAATCTACATATCTCGACATATAATTTTAACAAACCCGAGCAAGAATATTGACAGACATGCTGATCTCCCAATGAAGCCACTTAAGACCATATTTGCTCTAATCCTGGCTGTTTTGATCATTTTGCTTATCGCCCATCTCTTTATATGCAGAGTGCAGGTCCTGCGGCTAAGCAACGGCAAGGTAATTGACTTGGACCAGATGATTACCGAGGTGAAGAAGGAACGTATTATTTTCATTGGGGAAGAGCACGACCGCCAGCAGAGCCATCAGGCTGAACTGGAGATAATCAGGAAAATTCATCGGGCTGGAGTGCCGTTTGCAATAGGGCTTGAAATGTTCACCGCAAAGAGCCAGGAAAAGCTGGATCAATGGGTGGCGGGAAAGCTCTCTCTGCAGGATTTTATCAGGCTTTACTACCACGACTGGCGCATGCCGTGGTCTTACTACCGAGATATACTCCTCTATGC
>JBEKCL010000306.1:0-3229 GCA_050014895.1 Dehalococcoidia bacterium | reverse complement strand
TTCTTGCGCGGCCCGACCACCAGGTCTCCACTTCCTATACCGCCTATCAACAATGCCAATCCGGCCTTAATATTATGCTCCAGGGCGAACTTCTCTATGCATGCCGGCAGCTTATCGCCGTCCTCCAGCCTGATAATAAAGACCCGCCCTATTTTACCTTCGCTGTATTTCATATGTTTTTCCCCCAACCTGGACTTTTTATCACTACTTACATAGTAATCAATTGATTAAATGAGGGCAATATAAAGAATTATATAGGGATGTTCGAAAGGCACTGAACGATTAAAATTGAGTTGTCCCAGGATATATCAATGAAGTTAAAAAGATTTTTCACCCCAAGCTAAAGTGCAAGTTCTGCTCTGTCCTGATGTCTTTAAGTGATTTAGCCATTGCGCCATATCAGGCAAAGACGACCCTGCCATGTTCGCCGATGCCGTCAAGAAGATGAAAGACCGCAAGGACATCACCGATAAGAACCGCTGGCAAATCCTCTCGTCGGTAACTAAAGAGATAACTGAGGAAAGATTAGGGGATGCGATGGATTGGGCATAGGGATAGAGTAGGGATGAGAAGATGCGGTTATTAATGAGGGAATTGAGACAATAGGTTTCAGACCTGTGCCATTGATTTACCATTAAACAAACATTGGTATGTATATTCAACCATGATAAAAATTATAGGTCTACGATTACTGCGGATCTTATAGTCTGAGGGTTGGTTCACACCTCTTGCACTCAATAAAGACTTCCTTCAAAATTTCATACAATTTCTTGTAATCTCCACGAGCTGCATGATGATAATAATCAATGCAAAGGCACTTATATCGCCAAATAGAGTAGCTAAATTTTCGGTGCTGACTAGTCTTATCTAAAAGTGGTTTACGTTTAAGATCAAGCAACTTAGTCATGAGATTATACGTATGTTCTCCTGAGCACAGGATTACTCGCGGTTTCATAATCCTTAGCTCTTCGCTCCAAAGGGCTTTCTCGCTTTTAGCGCGTTCACTAATACTTTTGCTGTCTGCCTTTCCACCTCCGGCTATTTTCGAGAGATTTGTCCAACCAATGCGTCTCAAACCGAAAGCAGCACATTTATTAATATTTAAGCTGCTAAAGTCTTCATTGAAATCAGTCAGTATCCCATATGCCCACAAACCTGCTTGTATATCTGCCCTTTTGATGTTTTTTCCTTCATCACCTTTTTCAAGCTCACCTTTTAGGAATTTAAGCAGGTCAAAGTCAGAATACTCCATTGAATTAACTTCTTTGCCTAACAATACAATGCGTACTTTGGCGGATTCAAAGGCCTGCTCATCAACCAATCCATGCCTGACCAGTTTCAGTCCCGGGTGGACTTTTCCCCATTTAGAATATTGTTGCTTAAGACTTTGATTTATTTTCCCATCGTATAAATTGCACGTCATTCCAATCTCCACTTCAAATTATTGATACCAAGTAAACTGCGGAATTTACTCCAGTCCCAACTCCCGAGCATTCCTGAAATCCGACTCGGCTTTTTTACGTTGACCTTTCTCATCATAGATAACCCCACGGTTATAGTAAGCCTTAGCATACTTCGGGCGTAGCTTTATTGCCATGGTGAAATCCGACATGGCTTTTTCTTGTTCACCTGTTCTCCCATAGGAAACCCCACGGTTGTAGTACGCCGTGGCATCCTTCGGATTAAGCATTATAGCCTTGGTATAGTCAGTTATGGCTTTGTTATAGTCACCTTTCTCCCCATGGTAAACCCCACGGTTATAGTAAGAGTCGGCATCTTTCGGATTTAACTTTATGGCTCTGGTGTAGCCAGATATGGCCTTGTCGTTTTCAGATGGCATAATAAGGACCCCCTCTCTACTGTGAAAAATGTTTTAAGATACATGGTCTTTCGGATTTATCTTAAGTAAGGCATCATAGCAGAAGATTTCTCGGTTCAATTGCCCTAGCTTGTAATATTGATGAGCCAGTTCCAACCAATACACCGAAACATTACCACCTTCAAGATGAGCCTGTTCCCGCCACCACTCCAAAAGGTTACCATAGTCCGCAAACCCATTCACTTTTTTAACGAACTGCCTATAGCTAAGTTTGGCTTTGAGCCATCTGCCCAATTTATCGTAGGCCAGCGATTTAAGATAGTATGGTTCGGGGTCTTCATTGTAAAGGGGCTGACACATTTCAGCATATTTAATACAGTTGGCATAGTCTTGTTTTTCATAGCAGGTATGTGCCTCCTCAAGGCAGATCGCAAATTTTTCTATACCTTGGTCGCTTGTTGAATTTGCCTGATTACGTTCGTTGGTAACATTTTCGATGTTCATTATTTTCATATACTAATTATACTCTGAGATTTCCGGATTTAGCTTCAGGCCCAATTTATTATTGTTAAAGAAATAACCCAAGGAGTCGCATCATGGCCAGAAAACCAACAGGTCGCCCTACCGGACGTCCTAAAAGAGTCATCGACTGGCAGAAATTCGAGTTTGGCTGCAAATATCATTTATCGCAGATTCAATTGCGCCAAACCAATCAATATAGTCAGGGACAATGTCTTTTATCTTCTTTATTTGTTCCTCACTCAATTTAATTTCCAGTTCCTCTGCGACTGTCAATATATCCTCGTCATTTAACGAATACCAGGACTCTGTAATTTTTATGGATTTGCTTTTTGTCCCTTTAACAGTCATTTTCAGCCTCCCATCATACAAACATTAACGAACATATTATAACGATCTTACGTCTTCTCAATCCAACGCTGAAATTGAAAGTGGGAGATAATGCTACAATAGCCCTATGCCCATCAAAGTCCTTCCGCCGGAGGTAACCTCCAAAATCGCCGCCGGCGAGGTGATCGAGCGGCCATCTTCAGTTGCCAAGGAACTGATCGAGAATTCCCTGGACGCAGGCGCCAGGGAAATTGTTATCGAAGCGCATAACGGCGGCGTCAGCTATCTGAGGGTTGCAGACAACGGCTGCGGCCTATCTGCTGCTGACGTGGAAGTCGCCGTCCGGCGGCACGCCACCAGCAAGATAACCAAACTGGACGACCTGGAACATATCAGCACATTGGGATTCCGCGGCGAGGCCCTGCCCAGCATATCTGCTGTAGCGGAGGTCGAGATACTGACCAGGGATATGGGCAGCAGCGCAGCCACCTACCTTCATCTTGAGAACGGGAAAATCGTATCCAGGGAGAAGAAAAGCCGGCCGCAGGGCACCTCCATAAC
>JBEKCL010000305.1:0-2739 GCA_050014895.1 Dehalococcoidia bacterium | reverse complement strand
ATGTCCTGTTATTACGGGTACCCCAACAGCATCGGCAGTAAGCTGGTTTAATAACGCATTGCGTGAGCCGCCCCCGACCACATAGATCCTGTCCAATTTCTTACCAAGCACTATTTGCAGCTTTTCAAAAGTATACCGGTATTTCAGGGCAAGCGACTCCAAAATGCAGCGTACAATGGGACCCTGACCCTTCGGTGGCTTTTGACCGGTAGAGTCGCAAAATTCAGCAATCAGGGCTGGCAAATCACCGGGCGTGAGGAAGAGGCGGTCATCGGTGTCGATAATGGGACCAAATAGCTGCGACTGCTCGGCCAAAGCGATAAGCTCCTCATTCGAATATTTCCTTTCGCCCTGATTCCAGATACGCATACATTCCTGAAGCAACCAGAGGGCCTGGATATTTTTCCAGACCAGATAAGTGTCACAGACACCTCCGTAGCAGCTAAAGTTGTATTTGAGGCCGGCTTCATTAACTACCGGGGCGCCGACTTCCGCCCCAAACAATGACCATGTGCCTGAGCTGAGGAAAGCGTAGCCGCCTTCACGGGCGGGCACCACGCTGGCGGCTGAAGCCGTGTCATGCGTGCCGACGGCAATTACAGGCACGGGGGGAATATCGAGGTCTTTGCAAAGCCAGCCATCCAGCTTACCCAGCCTTGTACCAGGCTTGATGACGGGCGGCATAATCCGTCGCGGGATATGGTATCTTTCCAGAATGGACCCGTGCCAGGAATCTTCATACGGGTTAAAAAACTGGGTGGTCGTGGCATTGGTAAACTCGCAATATTTTTCGCCGGACATCCAATAGTTAAACAGGTCGGGCACCATCAAATATGTTGAGGCAGCCTTAAGGAAGGGCGACCCGTTGAGTACCAGGGAGTAAAGCTGGAAGAGCGTATTATGCTGCATGAACTGGACGCCGGTCTGCATATAAATTTCGCGGCGCGGCATAAGTGAAAAAGCCCGGTCCATGATGCCATCCGTGCGCGGGTCACGATAGGAATGGGGATTTTCCAGCAGGTTGCCGTCCTTATCCAGAAGACAGAAATCGTTTCCCCATGTGTCCAGTCCGATCGATGCCGGCCTGCCTCCAGACCCTTTTACCGCTATTGCCAGCCCATTCTTGACCTCTTCAAACAACCCCAATACATCCCAGTAAATATGTTTCTGGAGCAGGATGGGACAATTGGGGAACCTGTAAACCTCCTTGAGGGAAACCCGGGACCCATCGAAATCGCCACGAATGACTTTACCACCTGAGGCACCCAGGTCAATGGCAACACATTTAAGCGGTTTATTCATAGATTATTCAGTTTAAACTCAATCAACGGAAAACAGCTTCCCGTACGATCCGCATGGCCTTTACCGGGTTTCGCTCCGCGATCATTTCTTCTATTTGCTTATCGCCGATGCGCCCCAGCGCCTTGCGCATGGCCTTGATCCATGCGATGGATTCCTTAATGGATTCCACCGTATCCAGGCGGGCAGGCCAGATATCGAGGGTATAAAAGTCATCGTAGCCAACCTTATCCACCCAGTAAAGCCATTCCAGCGTATCCAGAAAGTGCACTGCTCCCACGTTCAGGTCCCAGTCCCAATCGGGCCGGGTATCGTTAATATGCATACCGAAAAGCCGGTTACCGAACATCCTGGCAAGCGCCAGCGACTCCGCAGCGTTCTCATAGGCCATAATGGCATGGCCCGTATCCAGAATGATTCCCACGTTGGGCCGTTTTACGGCTTCGGTCAGCAGCAACGCCTTCGAAATAGTTGAAATATAGCAGTGCAGGCGAGGCTCTTTGAATTTATATTCCAGCGCCAGCTTGACTGATGGATCATAGTCCGCCATTTCCTGCAACGTTGTGATCATGGCCTCCCAGGCCTTGAGATAATTGACCTCGAAGGGATAGTCGTAGCCATCCTGTCCCGCCCAGATGTTAAGCATATTGCCACCTATTTGCTTGGTAATATCAATAACTTCACGGATTTCGTCTTTGGCCTGCTCCCTCACCTTAGGATCGGTGGAGGTTATCGATCCCCTGACGTACTCCTCCCGGCCGAAGAGATTGGGCAGCACGTCAAAACACTTCATCTTGTATTTATCCATGTATTCCCGTATCTCGTTTACGTTGCCGGGGGTAATGTCCCTGCCATAAACGAACTCAAGCCCTTTGACACCTGATTCGGCCGCCAGCGAAAACATTTCGCCTATCGACCGGTCCTTCTTGTAGCCGGACATGAAGCGGTCGCCAGGGTTACCCAGGGCAGATAATGCGACCGCAAACTCGATATCGTCTTTCATATTTGTAAACCTCTTTATGCTCTGGCCCTCTCTATGTCGGCCCGTTGCTGAAGCTGACTGCGCAGGTCCTGCAGGTCTTTAGGGACAAGATAGGCTGAGATCAACAGGAAGATGAAGCAGAGTGACCAGGCTGATACGCAGATTATCAGGATGGCAGTAAGCGTGAGTCCGGAGATGGCGGAAAGACGCAGCGAGGCCGCGGCGGCGAAAAGCGACCTCGCCCAGGCGCGGGCGGGCTATTACCCCCAGGTAGACACAACCGCGCTCGTCGGGCCTGTAAACAATGCCAGCCGGCCCGAAGTGGCGGGCAGCCGGATTATCGATCCGACCTCGAGTTACTGGTCCATCGGGGTCTTCGGCAAACTGAACTTGACCATGACCCAACCCCTTTACACCTTCGGAAAGATATCGAACCGGCGGGACGCGGCCGAGCACGG
>JBEKCL010000304.1:0-3772 GCA_050014895.1 Dehalococcoidia bacterium | reverse complement strand
AATCCGGTAGCCAACGCTTTTGCATGGTCGAGGATTTGCTGATTTGTCCAGGTCTGTTCCCCTGTAGCGCCAAGGTATATAAACTGTTTGTATTCACCGTATTTTCTTACATTGTCGTCAAGCCAGCGCCCTATGTTATAGTCCATCATACCTCCCAAAAATAGAAATTCGCCATCCGATTGTTAGTGTACCATGCACAAATAATTAAATTCCTAAATCATGACTCCTTATATGTTAAATTCAAGGTGGTTATAATGAAATAACTATCCAGGCTAATCTTGGGCTTCAGGCTTCTTTTTGGGGTAAGCCGATATACTTTTTAAAATATTTTCGGTCTGATACCGGATATAGTCGTCCAGTGAATATCCCCTGGCAAGCAGTGGCCTCCTTAAAACCCACATATGACCGGTCGTGATGATATTGTTGGCAACCAAAGTGAGATCATTAATGACGAATTCTCCGCTATCGCAACCCCTTTGCAACATTTTCTCGAATTCCGCCATAAGGGACCTTTCCCTATCCATGATTACCCTGCGGGCGTCACGTTGCAGGTTTTTCATTTCCTGGTAAAAAAAGCGGGTAAAATCAGGGATTTCAGCCATACCCCTGTATAACTCATCAATAACTTTAATTAGTGCATCAGTAGGGCTTAGCGAATCGTAGCTGGCGATCATTTGCTTCACGAAGTCGGTATAGAAATGCTGGTCATAGTCCATCATTATACCGAGGATATCTTCCTTGCTGCCGATATAATAATAGAGATGACCCATAGACATGCCGCACACTTTGGCAATGTCGCGGATAGTAGTGCGTTCGTACCCTTGTTTAACAAAAAGCGGTGCTACTGATTTTGCGATGTGCTCTCTTCTTTCAGAGACTAATTCAGCATTGCGGCTATATGTTCTGATATCGTGTTCTTTCATAGAGCGAGCGCTCTGTTTTGCTTAATGAACATTATATATGAATGAGAATAAATGTCAATTTCCTTTGAATTGTATTTTAACCGGGAAAGGTGATAAATTTTGCGACGCGGATTTTAGCGTTGTATCAGTTGATACATTATTGAACGGAGGCGAAAAACCATGAATCTGGCTGATCTTGTTGACGAGGGTGTCAGAAAATTCGGTGAGTACAATGCTTGCTATTTTGAAGGTAAGTGGTATACCAATGCGGAGATTAACCGCACTGCCAACCGCCTGGGAAATACCCTGAAATCATTGGGTATTAGACAGGGTGACCGCGTTGTCACACAATTGCCAAATTGCACAGAAATCTTTGAAGTATTTACCGCTGTCTACAGGATTGGCGCAGTCATGGTCCCGATGAATCCAATTTTACGCCCTGATCAGATATCTTATATTTATAAGGACTGCGGCGCAAAGGCTACCATAACCACTTCCGAGTATTTGCCCTGGATAGAGGAAGCGAGGAAAGGCGCCCCTGACCTGAAGAACGTTATTCTCATTGATAAGGGTGATATGCCTGGGACAAGATACTTGCCGGACCTGCTTTCCGGCAGTGATGATACATTGAAATCAGAGGATATGGATAATGACGACCTGGCTGCCCTGATTTATACTTCGGGTACAACGGGCAACCCAAAAGGCGTTATTCACACCCATTATTCTTTGTGGGTAAATGCCGCTTGCTTTGCTGATTATCAAACACTTTCAGGACCAACCACACTGTCCAATGTATCCAGGGATTTTGATCAGAAAACATATACGTTTATTAAGGACGAGCATGAAGTAACGGGACCGGACCGTATGACTTTATCACTTGCCTGTCTGCCGCTTTGCCATTCATTCGGTATAGCTTTTTATAACTTCGGCAACATGGTGGGCGCCAGGAGCGTAATGATGCGCTGGTGGGACCCGTTGAAGGCGATGAAGTTGATTGAGGCTATGAAAATCAAATACATGGCCCTTGTTCCTACCATGTATGTACAGATGCTGGAGCACCCTGATTTTGGCAAGTTCGACTTTTCTTCCCTGAAGTATTGTATCAGCGGGGGTGCCGCTCTTTCTCCTGAGATCGGGTTAAAATGGAAGGAAAAAGTCGGGGTGCATATCATCGAGGGATGGGGGATGACCGAAACTGGCGCCAGCACAACCGGCAACAACCTGTTCGGCCCTCCGAAATACGGCAGTATCGGTGTAAACATGCTGCGCTGTAATAAGATGAAAATATTCGACAAGGATGGTAAGGAATTGCCCCCCGGCAGTGCCGGTGAACTGGTCGTCAAAGGCCCTGCAATGATGAAAGGCTACTGGAATCTGCCTGAGGAAACGGCGCAAACTTTGAAAAACGGCTGGCTGCATACTGGAGATATCGGCTATATGGATGACGATGGTTATTTTTATATAACCGGCCGTAAAAAGGACCTTATTATACGCGGGGGAGAGAATGTGTCTCCCAAAGAGGTGGAAGTGGTAGTTTGCAGTCACCCGAAGGTAGCTGAAGCGGGTTGTGTCGGTATCAAGGACAGGGTTTATGGAGAAGAAATTAAAGCCTTCGTTGTACTTAAGCCCGGTGAGCAATGTACTGAGGCGGAAATTATAGAGCACTGCAAGAAGTTGCCTTAGCTTTTGTTTTATAATGATCGGGCACAAAATTAAGGATAATTGAAATCCATATTAAGTATCAGCGAGTGTCGATGCCGCGTGTCACATAGGGAGGAAAATATATGGCAGGCAGAGTTCCCGGCAAGAGCGAGTACGATATAGTCATAAACAACGGCCGTGTGATTGATCCTTTAACAGGATATGATGGGGTTGCGAATGTGGGCATCAGGGATGGGATAATCGCCGATATCGTCTCAATTTCACACAAGCTGAAGGGTAAAAAAGAGATTGATGCATCCGGCCTGGTTGTTGCGCCTGGTTTCATAAATGTCCATAGCCATGCCACAGATATAGGAAAAGGCGGCGTTGAGCTATATATCCGGGATGGTATTACCACCGAGATATCTGGGAATTGCGGCATCTTTGATTTCGTGGATTTTTCGGAATTCGAAAAAGACGCCGCGAAAAACGGTTTGATTAGCAATATAGCAACATATGTCGGGCATAATGCCTTGAGGCAGGCGGTAGGAGTGCCGGATAACCGCACGCCGGCCAACGACGCCCAGTTAGCAGACATGATTAATCATGTAAGGCAAAGCATGAAGGATGGTGCGCTGGGAGTGTCCTTCGGCCCCTTCTATGGCCCGGGCGCCACATATGGTGAGATGCTTGCCCTGGCCAAAGTAGCTGCCGAATATGGTGGTTGTTCTGCCAGCCATGTGAGGGAAGGTTACACGGTGGCAGACGCCGTCAATAGCGTCAACGAAGGTATCCGTACTGCGCGGGAAGCTGGAGTACCTTTTATCATATCGCATACGGGCGGTGGCCCGACTGTCATGCCAAAAAGTTCCGGGCCCATATTGGAAGCCGTTTTTGAAGGCCTTCAAGAAGGACTGAAATTGGCGGTTGATTTCTATGGGTATGACGCATTTTTAACGCTGATGGCCGCTCCGGTATTTGATCTTCCCATGGAAACTTTGAACCAGTTAATGGAATCACAGATATCTGACATGGAGATACCTTCGACTGTGCTCATCGACGGCCAGGTTTATATGGAGGCTGGCCAGCGCTTTTCCAGCATTGAACAGTTCCAGCACATCAGGCAAAAAGTTAAGAATAATGAAATACCCGATCCCGGTCTTGTTGGGCATCTTTACAAACCATCCAAGCTTAATTTCTGGATGAGGTGTCCCCTTGTTATGGTTGAA
>JBEKCL010000303.1:0-2874 GCA_050014895.1 Dehalococcoidia bacterium | reverse complement strand
CCGATACGGCATTTAGCCATGACGGGGATGGTTACAGCTTTCATGATGGCGGTAATGATAGTAGGGTCCGCCATCCTGGCTACACCGCCGTCCGCCCTTATATCGGACGGGACGCGCTCCAGCGCCATGACTGCACAGGCGCCTGCGTTCTCGGCGATTTTGGCCTGGTCGGGTGTGACCACATCCATAATGACCCCGCCTTTAAGCATTTGTGCCATTCCGGATTTGACTTTTCATGTTCCTATTTCAGTCATGATTTTCTCCTTCATCTATATTTTTTTGCAATCTCTATTCACCGACACACCAACTTAAGCCAGTTGACTTTATATTTAGTCTGTACAGCGAATATTTGTTGAGTTTCTTGATAGACTTTATAGAGATTAACACGCCCTAATACCTTTCGTCAAGATGCGAATGCTGCCCTTTGGGCACAAGGGCATGGGTTGGCCTGCCAGGTTCAAACCCACCAGGCCGGACTTATTTTTACAGACGAGCCATTCTTATCAGCCGGAAAATCCTAATTACGCAATAGACTAATTCGTGGGGGCGACGTCAGATGGTTGATTAGTTAACTCTTTCCACTTTTGAAAATCAACCTCGGCTTTGTCTATTTCCCCTATATTTTGATACGCAAGCCCACGATTGTAGTAAGATCTGGCACTCCACGGGTCCAGTTCGATTGCCCTGGTACAATCATTTATAGCTTCATCGTATTTACCTTTTTCAAAATATACATACCCGCGGCTACTGTAAGCTTCGGAATCGTTCGGGTCTATTGCAATAGCCGAGTTGTAATCCGCAATGGCCTCGTCAAATTCACGTTTTTGATCGTAGGCATAGCCGCGGTTATCGTAAGCGTCTGAATAGTTCTGGTCTAATTCAATCGCCTTCGTATAATCAGAAATCGCTCTGTTGTAATCACCCGTCTCAACATATACATACCCGCGGTTGTTGTAGGCTTCAGCAAGCTCCGGATTCAACGCTACCGCTCTATTGTAATCAGCAATGGCCTTACTATAATCCTTTTTATCATCATAGGCATTCCCGCGATTGAGATAAGCTTTATCATAGTTTGGGTTTAGCTCAATCGCCACAGAGTAATCAGCAATAGCTCTGTCAGATTCACCTTCGGAGCTATATGCGTCTCCCCGGCCGCTGTACGCCTCGGCAAGCTTCGGGTTAAGGTCAATCGCCTTGCTAAATTCAGCGACGGCTCTTTCCCATTGCTTCTGGTTATAATATTTCTGCCCCGCATCTAAATGCTCATGAACAGCATTTCCGATTTCTTTGGACTGATAAAACTGGCTGCCTGCAATGGCGACGATCGCAATAACGACTACGATACCTGCAGCAATCAACCATACCTTGAAATGTCTTTTGGGCTTTCCGGATGTTCTGACCTTAATCTTACTTCTGGCTGGGCCAGCGTCACTTCCGATACTGACGCGTCCAGTACGATCAAGCCCGGTCACAGGACTGACCTCGGGCTGAGTTTGAACACTACTTTTTAATTCAGGCGGAGTCCCTTGTTTCTCTGCATCCTTTATTTCTGGAAAATCCCCGGCAAACATACCCAGTGCCTCAGCCCAGGTATTGACAGCCCAGTTAGCTGCATCGGTATTTAATCCAGTTTCATTTACCAGACGGCTTGATAGATTAGCCCTTAGCTCCCTGGTGAGTGACTTGCTGCCACTATACAAGAGGCTTTGAGGTATCTTTTCATCAAGCGCAGTGGCGAGGATATTTATTTCACGTCTATTAGTGCCAAGACAGAGATCAAGCATTAGCGAGGTAAATTTATTCTTATCTTGAAGAATTTGCTTTCCCTGTGTGCGAATTAGTTCGTTCAGTTTTTCCTTCACGTCATCTCCCCATGAGTTCGTCTCCATCAGGTGCTATCCAGAATGTGGTATACGTTCATAACACATTTTGATATAACTTTGCATATGAAAGTACGATGGCATTATATCACACACTGTAGCTGAAGCCTTGCTATAGAATTCAAGTTAATGCTAAATTTCTGGAGCGAACCTGGGCACTCGGAGAATATATCATCCATTTGAGATCATATACTTGATACGTGTGACAGAGGTGGTAGAATTGTAACATGTGAGAATATTTTTCACTCAATAGAGATCTGGCATTGCAAAAAAGATTTTAGTTGAGTCCGTGTTAAGTATATAATCGTGGTTGATACATATCCAATAAACAGAAAGGAGGAACATTAGAGATGTCACGCAGGTTACCTGTATACCTTTTGCTGGATACCTCTGGTTCAATGACTGGCGATCCAATCCAGGCCGTTGCAGATGGGGTGAAAACCCTGGTAGCAGACTTGAAAACGGATCCACAAGCCCAGGAAACAGCATACCTTTCAGTTATTACCTTTGACAATGTTGCCGCCCAGGTAACTCCACTAACGGAGATAGGGACATTCATAGAGCCTGCACTCGAGGCACATGGCCGCACCTGCATGGGAGAAGCTTTAAAACTACTCCTGGATTGTTATAAAAGGGAGATCGTTAAAAATACATCGGCAAAACAGAAAGGAGATTATAAACCACTTGTATTTTTACTGACGGATGGACATCCTACTGATGATTGGGAAAAGATTGCTGATGAAATAGGGGTAAAAGTCAGAAGTAATAAAATGTTCGCGAAATTTGTGGCACTCGGTGCAGGCAGCAATGCAGATACAGCGGTCCTGAAACGGCTGACTGACGACGTGCTTGTAACCCATGAATTAAAACCTGATTCTTTGAAAGCCTATTTCAAATGGGTCACACAATCTATCGTAGAAAGTTCGAGGAGCGCTGATATAGGAGCAGGGGAAAGCCCCTCACTGCCCCCACCGCCTGCTAATATTGAGATCGT
>JBEKCL010000302.1:0-2919 GCA_050014895.1 Dehalococcoidia bacterium | reverse complement strand
ATTTCTCTTTTTACGAAGAATATCTGCCCGCACTTTCGGCATTTGCAGCCAATTAGACTGCCTTTGTCCGATGGTGATTGAGGAAGCTTCACCATTCCTTCTTTAATAGGGACCTGCTTTTTAGCGGAGTCTATCATGTATAAATCCTCCTATTGTGCGTGACATATTACCAAATTCGGAGTCCCGCAATTCGACTTTTCCAGATTACTTGCCTTTAAATACCGGACGTCTTTTAGCCAGAAATGCCCTGACCGCTTCCTCATGGTCCTCGGAACGGAGGGTTTCGGTCATCGCTTTTGTTTCAAGCTTAAGTTGCTTTTCCATGCTGGTGTCTAAGCCGGAGTACAACGCTTCTTTTGCATATTTAACCGCTATAGGTGCACCTTCTTTGATGTTTTCCGCCAGAGACTGTGCGGCTGCAGCAAGTTCTCCGATGGGAACAACCATATTCACAAGCCCAATCTCCTTGGCCTCTTGAGCATTTAGGTTCTTCCCTGTGTACACCAATTCAAACGCTTTGGCAATACCCACAATACGAGGCAAGGCGTAGGTACAACCAAATTCTGGGATAATGCCGAGTTTTACGAATGGTAGTCCCAGGACAGCATTATCCGCGGCAATGCGGATGTCGCATTGTAAACATATTGTCACTCCGAAGCCGATTGCTGCTCCGTTTATAGCAGCAATCGTCGGTATCGACAGGTTATGCAGCATTAAGCTGGCATCATTCAGCCATTTTGGAATATCAAAGGGCTTTTTAGCGGCATGACGAGCATCGATCATCTTTAGAAAAAGGCCGCCCATATCTCCGCCGGCCGAGAACGCGCGGCCGTTGCCGCAAATCACTAGCACGCGGGCTGCCTCATCTTTCTGGATGGTAGAAAAGGCATCCAGCAAGTCATGACACATGGGTTCGTTGAGCGCGTTCAGCTTGTCAGGCCTGTTGAGTACGACCCTGTAGATACCATCCTCGAATTCAAGAAGAATCGTGTCGTAAGATTTTACTGGTTTGGTCATTTCAACGTTTCCCTTCTAACAATCAGAGCCTGTTTTATTCGGAGCTATCTACCATATTAACCGGTTGGGAGCTGACCCACTTTAAGTTGTGTATAAGCTTCCTCACGGTCAAGTAGTATTCGTCATGCCATGAACAGACTGCTTACCAGGATGAACGGTGATAAGTAGGGAAGATCTGTTTCTCATAATCCTTCCCGCTTATGGCGTCGGCGCACAATGATGCTGACAGCGCAGCCCCATCAACGCCCCCTCCCCATTCTTTCTCGCCGTACTGGTCGCCGACAAAGTACAACCCGTCTACCCATGGACACTTGGTATTCGGCCTGTCTTTTCCCAGGGGTCTCCAGTGACCATAAGCTTGAGAACCTGCAGTCCATAACTGGAATTTTACATCTTTTCGCCAGGTAGGCCAGTTATCGCTCATGAATCTATCTGCCTCTTCAACGCAGGCGCTTACCATATTCTTGTCATGCATTTCGTGTTCCATGAGAGGGATAGAGAATAGCAGGGCGTTGAGCCCGTTGGGAGCATGATTTACCCACCAGGAGAAGGATGCCATAACAAAGTCAAGTCCTTCCAGCCCCTTCTTCTTGGTAACACCGGAAAGGAAAATAAAACTCCTGGGATCGATGCCTTTTTCTCTCACAAAATCCCTCTCAGAGTAGTAGAACCCTGTCAGCAAGCCCGGGATATAGTATTTTTCGTTAACTTCTTGGACAAAATCTGCCGGAAAGTTGCTGGCAGGGATTACCTTGAAGGCATGTTTGGGTGGTACATTACAAACAACGATCGGAGCGTCAAATAATTCGGTACCTTTCTTGGTCTTTATTCTGACTCCCTTTATTTTCTTGTTTTCGATAAGGACTTCTTCAACGGCGGAGTCGGTCAATACATCGCCGCCCTTCTCGGTAATGACCTTTGCCAATTGGACAGCTATGTCGATCGTGCCGATGCCGGCATCGATTTGCCCTACTGAACCGGTGACCAGGTCCATTTGAATATCTTTGGCTATTGCCTGGTATTTCAGGAAATCGCGCAGATGCATATCATCGGGATTTGCCATCGCAGTCTGAGAACCGGCGAGGTTCCTGATAAATAACCAGTTCTCATCGTTGCAATTGCGCTCTCTCAGAAAATCGCCGAGAGAACCTTTGGACTGCTCTATTTGTTCAAATGTTAAGGTGGCCATTTCCCTGAGCAGTTTTCTTGCGGATTTTCCCCCGTCACTCATCCAGTCATAGGGCTTGCCATGTTCGACCTGGTACCATTTGGTTTGGTCCTTATTATCAATGACTGCAAAGCCCTTATTTGTTTTCATGTAAATGGGTTTGCCTACAAAATTGCACAGGAACGAGATCCTGCTTCTATCGCCCCAAAACAGGCCGTGACCACCGTCGTTAATACAGTGATTGAACCAACCTTTCTTTACGACCTGTTCAAAGCCCGGTTGATCATGTGTTATCCACGTGCCGGTGCTGGCCAACGCCAAAAAGAAAGCCCAGCAAACCACCTGCATCAACAATCAGAAGGAGTTCGGTTTGGCTCTCGTCATGTACGCCGACGATTACCGCAATACCTATTTGCCGTATGTCAACGGGGACATCACCTACAATGGGGGCGGCTATTATGTGGGCCCGGCCGCTGCGCCCTTCAGCGGGCTTACCACAGCGGAGGCCTACGCCGATTGCGTTCAAGCCCTGACCAACTCTCTCATTTTTGTTTACGTTAAAAACGTCGCGATCTCCCATTGCCCTGGCGATACCCGGGTGGCGGACCCCCCGGGCCAAGGCTATGCCTACCAGAGTTATTCCAAATCACAAAACTTCGCCGGCGACCCTGTTAACGATTACTGGGGGATGGGGAATAGCTGCGAAAAAACCGCGGACGTCATTGCCCCTGCCA
>JBEKCL010000301.1:0-3030 GCA_050014895.1 Dehalococcoidia bacterium | reverse complement strand
CGACCGATCCGTGCTCGTCGAGCAAGACGTCCACGTCCTCGATTGCGAGGTGTTCTTAAATTATCTCGTGGACCAGCATACGGGCCGCCTCCATTTAGTTGCCTGTTCCGGTATTCCCGATGGAGAGAAGCATATTATCGAATGGCTCGATTACGGAGTGTCCGCCAGCGGATATGCTGCACGGGATTTTTGCCACATAGTTTCTGAGAATGTCGGCGATTCGTCCGATCCCAGGACTGAACTGGTAAGATCTTACGGCATCCGGGCCTATGCCTGCCATCCCCTTGCCGTCCGGAACCGGGTGATTGGAACGCTCTCCTTCGGGGCCAGTAATCGAACCCGTTTCACTGATGATGAATTATCACTGATGAAAGCGGTCGCCGATCAAGTCGCCATTGCCATGGATCGCATGCAATCCGGTGAGGCGTTACGGGAGAGCGAAATACGCTATCGCGGGTTATTTGATCATATGATTGAAGGATTTGCATATTGCCGAATGCTCTTTGAGGACGATGTGGCGCAAGACTTCATCTATCTGGCGGTCAATGACGCTTTCGAAAAGTTGACTGGACTCAAAGATGTTGTCGGCAAGCGGGTCACAGAAGTTATTCCCGGCATTAGAGAGTCTGATACGGGGTTGTTCCAAATTTACGGCAATGTGGTCAAGAGTGGGGAACCAGCGAGGGTTGAGATCTTCGTCGAAGCACTTGGGTTATGGTTTGACATCTCTGTCTATAGTCCTGAGAAGGAATGCTTCGTTGCAGTATTCGACGTCATCACTGAACGTAAACGTGCAGAGGCATTGCTGCGTAAAAGTGAGGAACGCTACGAGCGCATTGCCGCCACAGTTCCAGCGGTGCTTTACGATTACACGCTTTATCCGGATGGCACCAGCCAGTTCCTCTACTTGAGTCCTCGCTGCAGCGAGATCTTTGGACTGGGATCTGAAGCGCTCCTGAAAGATATGAACCTTTTCTGGAGTATGATTCATCCCGAAGATCTTGCAAAATTGCAATGGGAGAATATTAAAACGCACGGCGAGTGGAATCCCTTTAGTGACGAAGTAAGGATCTTAACGCCGTCCGGCCGGATGAAATGGATCCAGCTTACGGCACGACCGAATTCTAAAGGACCGGAGGAGGCGATAGTCTGGAGCGGAGTTATTCTCGACATAACCGACCACAGGCGGGCGGAAGAGGAAAGGGAAAAAGCAGAGCGTCTTGAATCACTGGGGGTGCTGGCAGGTGGCATCGCCCATGATTTTAATAATATACTCACCGCTATTATCGGTAACATTTCGCTTGCCCGCAAGAATGTTGGAGAGGAACACACAGCCACTCCTCAGCTTGCATCGTGTGAAAAGGCCCTAGTCAAGGCCACTGCTCTTGCCCGGCAGCTCCTAACATTCGCTCGCGGTGGTGCACCGATGATAGAGATCGTTGATACGGTCCGACTGATATGCGATGTAGTCTCCTTTGCTCTTCATGGATCCAACAGCAAGGCTGACCTAGACCTTGAACAGGGCCTGTGGAACCTGAATGCCGACGTAGGCCAGATCCATCAGGCTCTCAACAACTTGATCATCAATGCGTTACAGGCTATGCCTCACGGCGGAACCATCATCATTAAGGCCACCAATGATTTTATAGATAGTAAAGAAGAGCATAACATACCCGCAGGCAACTACGTTAAGATTACTGTAATAGATCATGGGTGTGGCATCACGCCGGAATTCCTTGGCAAAATATTTGATCCTTATTTCACAACCAAACCGAGTGGCACAGGCCTTGGGCTTGCATCGGTGTTTTCCATAATCAAACGGCATGGGGGAGCCATAGAAGTTTCATCGATACCCGGGAAAGGTTCAAGCTTCACGATTCTGTTACCGGCTGCCGGTGAAAAGTCTGTTGAGGGGAGGTTGGCGGACGAGCCAGGCGATACGGTATATGCGCCTATTTCAGGGTTGTCGGTTCTGGTAATGGATGACGAAGATATGATTAGAGAGCTGGTTGCCGAGATGCTTGTGACACTTGGCTACAAGGGGTTCGCCTGCGCCGATGGCGCCAAGGCAGTAAACCTTTATAAAGAGCATTGGGCTAGAGGAGAGCCATTTGCTGCCGTGATCCTCGACATGACTGTTCCAGGCGGTATGGGAGGGAAGGAGGCCGCTGAGCAAATTCTAAACATCGATCCAGGTGCAATACTGATCATCTCCAGTGGCTATGCCGCCGAAACAGACTTAACGTTGGGAACTAATGCTTTCTTTCGTGGTGTCGTGTCAAAACCATACAATTTACAAAAGCTTTCACAGGAACTTGCCAGACTGATTAAACTACGATGACAGGTGCGTGTGGGGCATTTCTATGATTAGCTGGGGGATATGTACAGATTTTCTGCGACTTGAATCTCAGGCAGGATTCATTAACCAGTAGCCTTGGCTAGCGAGAGACCGTGACCTGACAATTAATTGCATATTCTTTCGTTGCCCTTAGAGCAAGCCAGCAGCAATGAGTCAGAGGAACGAGCTAAATCGACTCCGAGGCCAGCCGCTTGTGAATTGCATCGAATCCGTTATGCTGTAACCTGACAGCCGGTTGTACGCAAAATGTCTGTTTGCGGCGAATTTGGGATCCAGGACACACCAATTTTCAATGAGTATCTCTGACAATGGTTTATAGCCATGGAACCCCTTAAAAATGGATTTTTTTCGTACCCCGATTGAAATAAAAACATTACCGTCCCATAGTATTCAACATGGCGCAATAGAGGATCTTTTGCAACTGGGTGCTTTTGACAACGTATGAGGCTGATCGAACAGACTCATCTTTAAATACATTTCTGCGGCTGGTTTTGAGTTGTGGTAGCATGATAGATATTCCCGTTAACCAACAGCCCCTGGTGAGGCTCTATTCAAAGTGGACCCGCTATCCACAAAGGATGCGAGGTATGGTCAGCAAGGGAGGATATGTGCTTACTTGTAAGTGCAAGGATTGTGTGGTAGAACGTACAGTCACAAAGGCGTTCAGTCCC
>JBEKCL010000300.1:0-3050 GCA_050014895.1 Dehalococcoidia bacterium | reverse complement strand
GTGAAAAAGCGCGTTAAGGATGAGAAATTATCGGAAGGCGCCCAGGTCCGTACAGCTCTCAAGCAAGAAATGACCGGGATGCTGGAGGTTGCCTCAAAGCCGGTCGGCAGTGCTGAAGCGGCTACCAGGATAATCTTGCTGGTTGGTGTCAACGGTACGGGCAAGACCACCAGCATTGCCAAGCTGGCCAGTAAATATAAGGCGAATGGAAACCATGTGCTTCTCGGTGCCGCCGACACTTTCCGTGCTGCCGCCATAGATCAGCTTAAGATGTGGGGAACACGTGTGGGCGTGGATGTCATCGCCCAGCAGCCGGGCGCTGATCCTGGCGCAGTGGTCTTTGATACCCTGCAGGCTGCCCGGAACCGCAAAGCCAATGTCGTGATTATCGATACGGCGGGCAGGCTTCAGACCAAGCATAATCTCATGGATGAGCTAAAAAAGATCCGGAAAGTCGCCGGCAAGTATGAAGCGTACCAGGAAGTCCTTCTCGTGATCGATGCTACAACCGGGCAAAACGGGCTATCGCAGGCACACAGCTTTACGGAGGCCACGGATGTCACCGGTATCTTCCTCTCCAAGCTGGATGGAACAGCTAAGGGGGGCATCGTATTAGCGATTTGTGACAACCTGCAAATACCGATAAAGTATATAGGGACGGGAGAAAAAGTCGAAGATATCGCCCCGTTCGATGCAAAATCATTTGTTGACGCTATTTTTGAATGAGGTCTCTCGATAAATGTTAGATATAAATTTAAACCCCATTTTATTCAGTATTGGCTCCTTCGAGGTGCGCTGGTACGGTGTCATGATAGTTGTCGCCGTGATCAGTGGCATCGGCATTTCACTGCTGGAAGCCAAACGTAGAAATTTCTCGCAGGATGTAATCTGGGATATCGGGCTATGGGCGGTGATAGGCGGTATTATCGGCGCCAGGCTGCTGCATGTCATAGATAAATGGGATTTTTATTTTAATCATCCCGATCAGTTATTGAATTTCGCAGGATTGGCTGTCTGGGGGGCCGTCCTGGGCGCCGGGGTTGCCCTGCTCATTTATTGTCTTGTTAAAAAGATTTCGTTCTGGCTATTGGGTGATATCGTGGCGCCGGGCGCTATCATGGCGCAGGCCATCGGCAGGATCGGCTGCATGATTAACGGCTGCTGCTATGGTGACACGTGCGATCTCCCCATTGCCGTCACTTATGAGAATCCCAATAGCTATGCTCCGCTGGGAGTACCGATTTACCCGACGCAGGAATTCCATATGATATGGAACCTGCTTGGATTTGTTGTGCTGTGGCTTATCCGCAAGAAAGTTAAACCGGATGGAGCACTTTTCCTGATCTGGTTAATATACTTTGGAGTGGGTGACTTTGCTATCCGCTTCTTCCGTGGTGATACCACACCGTTCATGTTCGGTTTGCCTGAAGCGCAGATAGTCGATATTCCAGTGGTGGCGGTAGCGTTGATTGTGCTGGTGGTTAAAGTAATCAGATATAAAACGGCGGTACCTGCTGCGGAGGCTGTCGAAGTCAATAAGAACGGGCAAAATCAAGCAGGTTAAGCCTTAGTTGACCCTTGCCGTTAAAGTTATCCACCTCCACACTGTAAACGACGTCTATATGCCGGGCCAGTTCCCCAATATAACTGCCCAGGCGGAAACCAATGGTGTCCCAGACTATTCCGTCCTGTTTTAGCTTTAACTTGATGTGGTCGTTCTGTCCGCCGACCAGTTTCTGCTCTACCACCTCCACCTTGCGGCTTAAGAAAATGGGTGCCGGGTTTCCCATGCCGTAAGGTTCCAGGTGACGTATTTCATCGAAAACACCTTTGGAGAAGATGGATAGGGATACTTCGGCGTCTATATTGATGTGGGGACGGAGGTCAAGTCCGGTCAATTGTTCCGTCGCCAGCAGACGGAGGTTTTTCTGGAGCTGCGGCAGATCACGGGTGGGAACGTTGAAACCCGCCGCCCTGGCGTGGCCGCCGTACTTGGTAAGCAGGTGATGGCATGTCTTGAGGGCCGCCATCATGTCGAATTCCTGTATGCTCCTGGCGCTGCCCCTGCATGTATCAACCCCGATTTTAACTATGATCACGGGACGGTAAAACTCATCGGCAAGCCTGCCTGCAACCAGTCCGATAACGCCCGCCGGGTAATCCGCGTCGCAGGCCATTAATAGCGGCCTGTCTGTGCCGTCCTGCAGTATCTGCGCACGGACCTTTTCATGAGTTTCAATTACGAGGCGCTGTCGTTCTTTATTTTTCTCTTCCAACTCCATCGCTAGCATATTTGCCTGGACCTTGTCCTGCGTTACCAGGAGCTGGTAGCTTGTCCCGGCGTCATCAAGGCGGCCGGCCGAATTCAGGCGCGGAGCAATCTGATATGAAACTGTTTCAGCGGTCAGCTTACCCCTTTCGATTCCGGCAATATTCATCAGTTCAACCAGCCCGACACGCTTGGTCTTGTTGAGCAGATGCAGGCCTGATTTGACCCAGTGCCGGTTTTCGCTCAGCAGCGGTGACATGTCGGCGATTGTGCCCAGGGTCACCAGTTCCAGCGAGCTGTTGATAAGCTCGTCCTTGTTGGAGCCGGAGAGCATCGCCTGTAGCAGCTTAAAAGCCACTCCCACGCCGGCAAATTCGATGAACGGACATTGCGAATCGGTCCGCTTGGGGTCTACTATGATCTTGGCCGGTGGAAGCTCTGGCAGGGGAACATGATGATCGGTCACCAGTATATCCAGGCCCATCTTGTTGGCCTTCTCGATTTCAGCGAAGGCCGTTATGCCGGTATCGACAGTGATGACCAGGCTCACGCCCTGCTTGCGCAGTTTTTCCAGCGCCGGAATTTTCAGCCCGTAGCCCTCGTGTTGCCGGTGCGGGATATAAGGCATGACATCCCCGCCCATCTCTGTCAGTCCCTGTACCAGCAGAGCGGTGGCTGTGATACCGTCCGCATCGAAATCGCCGTATATAGCTATTTTTTCCCCGGACATGAGCGCTTTATACACGCGATTGACGGCCTGGTGCATATCTGGAAGGGAGAA
>JBEKCL010000299.1:0-3071 GCA_050014895.1 Dehalococcoidia bacterium | reverse complement strand
CGAGGTTGCCGTCTGAGGAGACGGAGAGTATAAGGTCGCCGCGTGTTGTAGGAGCCATCTGGCTGGGGAGGATTTCCTTTTTCTGCTGGGCGCAGGACGAAAAGATAACAGCCAGCAATGCAACCAGCGTAATAGCCGGAACTAATCTCTTTCTCATATCAGGACTCTCAATAATTATGCTTTGATAACAATACAAAGGGGAACACGTGTTAAATTTGCGTAATTTTACATCACGCATACAAGCCTATCAACCGTGTAAATGAATAGTATATATCCAAACTACCCAATTTTCTCCGCCGCCCAGTTTTAGTTTATTCATAATCGATATCAATCAGATTACAAGTTTGGTTCACAACTTTCCACTTATGCCCAAAAAGGCGAAATAGATCGCAAATACGACAACGGTCACAACGGCAACAGCTGCTGCGAACATGACCACGCGGAAAACTTGGAACTTGTTTCCTAGGAAACCGCCCAATGATAATATAAGGCAAGCAAGCAATATTGCTGCGAATATGTAGGTTACCATCTTCGGATCTGACATGGCTACCTCCTATCTGGGCTTAAATAACTTTGCTTATGAATAAAAGCACACAGATTAAAATCACGCAGCCAACTATCAGCATTAACCAGAACATCGGTCGGGAAGTCATATTTACATTGCTGGAGGCTGTTCTCTCTTTAAACCCGCTAATTCCTGCACGTGATTGTCTTATATCCTGGTAAGTGACGCGCCCCGGCGTCGGGTTCACCGGGTCCCCCGGGTTCCCTGGGTTACCTGGACCTGTCTCAGCGTTTTGCTGGACGGATTTGCTCCAATTAAATAGCGTTTTGCAGGAACCGCAACGGACATAGCGGTTGTCCACAGGATTCCCGCAAACAGGGCAATTATAGACGAAATTCCGGCCGCAGTTGGTGCAGGCCGGTTCCCCAATGGCAATTAAGTTACCGCATGTAGGACATTGAAAACTCTGAATCATTGTAGTTCCTTCAATACTTGTAGTCACCAGGCTACTATTTTGATAACGTGATAAAGTAATAAGCTGCGAACATTGAAAAACAGAATACTGCGACCAGCGCTATAATCCCGGCGAATGTCGCCAATTTCCCGGGTGTCATAATCTTACCAAGGAAAGCGCCCAGCGCCAGGACACCGCAGAAGCCGAGTATACTAAATAAGACCAAGCCTAATTGCGCATGGGTCATGATAACCTCCCGTTCAAGAGTATGCCTATATCCTATTCTCCCATTATTTGCAGAATAATTTCCCTGGACCGGGGACGGACGTCAAAATCAATGATGACTATCTGCTGCCATGTGCCAAGCGTCAGCCTTTTATTGATGAATGGAACAGTTATAGAAGGTCCCAGTAAAGATGCGCGTATGTGAGAGTGTCCATTGCCATCTCCCCAGGCTTTATCATGATCATAATTAATATTTGCAGGGATTATTCTTTCCCACATCGCTTTCATATCCACCAGAAGCCCGGGTTCATATTCTATAGTGGTTACACCGGCCGTTGATCCAGGTATGAAGATTGTAACGGTACCGCTGTTTACACCGGAGTTGCCGACTTCCCTGGTGATCTCCGAGGTGACGTTAATCATTTCACCCTGGCCGTGTGTACTTATTTGAATCCTTTTGCAAGTGACAGTCATATCCTAACCTCCTGCCATATTATATCTCTTATATTAAAAACCGGGCCTTCTTTGCAAACTCTCTTCATGCCCTGCTTCGTTTTGATGCTGCAAGAATAACAAACACCGGTGCCGCAGCCCATACGCACTTCTAGGGAGACCTGGACCGGATTCCGTATGTTGTGTCTTTCCATGCTTGCATTCAGCGCCTCATACATAGCCTCGGGGCCGCAGGCGAAAATCTGGTCTACGTTTGTGGAGTAGGCCGGTATGATATCTATCACGGTTGATTTTATGCCGACGCTTCCGTCTTCAGTAACGGGCACAAGCTTTAATGTCGAGGGTAATGCCTTGCTTGGATAGATACCTGCCATAGTACGGGCGCCTACCAGCATAGTTACCTTTTTCCCCAGAGAGAGGGCGGTCTCTGCCAGGAATTTCAAGGGAGCGATGCCGATTCCTCCAGCCACGATTAATATGCTTTTTGATGCCTGATCAATTTGGAACCCGTTGCCCAGAGGTCCGATTACGTCCAGTTTATCGCCGGTTTTCAACCCCGAAAGCCATTTAGTTCCGGCGCCCCTGATCGTGCGCATATTTTTTTCTTCTATCAGTCCTGTCGGGAGTAAACCATCTTTTATATGGCTTACGGCATACAGCAGTTCGATCTCCTCCGAGCTAGCGCCGTGTATACTAATAGGCCTCCGCAGCAAGGAATTGGTCCCGCATGTGAGCATCAGAAATTGCCCCGGTTTACTACTGGCAGAAATATCCGGTGCTTTGATATGCATAAGAAAATAATTTGCTCCGGGACAGGCGAGGAGCTGTATGTTTGAAATGACTGTCGCTGTGATCTGCTTCAATGTTTTAAATCAGCATTCCCTACGATAAGTTAATAACGCTAATGCCATTTTACGGTTAATCTAGGTACTCATTCAACGGTTTTACATTGAAGATTTTTGTGCCGTGTGATAGGGCTTTCAATGCGGCTCTGGCTGTATCCAGCGAGGTGAAACACGGTATCCTTCTTTCTACCGCTGTGCGGCGAATATGGAAACCATCCTGCATAGCCACGCGCCCGCCTGTAATAGTATTGACTATACCTACAATCGTACCACCATTAATAATATCTATAATATTCGGGCTGCCTTGACTGAGTTTTTTCTCTATGGTCGTTACCTTCATCCCATTGCTTTCAATTAGCTCAGCGGTTCCCCCGGTAGCGTACAATTGATAACCCAGAGCGTAATATCCCTGAATGATGGGAAGGGCTTCCTTTTTATTTTTATCAGCTATGCTAAAAAGCAAACTTCCACTCGCGGGCAGAGCCGAGTCGCTGACGGACTCGTATTGTTCACACGGTAAAACTCTATTAACCTTGTCTCCAACATGGCCACGAGACTGATCGAGATTATTGAGCGTCACGGTCTCGTG
>JBEKCL010000298.1:0-3110 GCA_050014895.1 Dehalococcoidia bacterium | reverse complement strand
AAAGCAGGTATATACGCTTTATTCCCGCGGATCAAAAATGGCGGTACGCGTTGTTTTCCACGGGAAGGGAATCCCCGAGCAGCTTCGTGACGATCGATCAGCGCGTGCCAGGTTCATCCTGGGGGCGCCGGAAGATGATCTCTTAGCATGGGCCGAGGCGGTTATCGACGAGCCCGAAGCCGCCGGGATCGCCAAGCCGACGGCATGCGCCATCTGCGGCGAGTATGTAATGGAGACTCGTCTTTGTCAGATGGATGGGGGCCTTATATGCATTCCATGCGCAGAGAAGCACAGCAAATGAAATTACAGCATTATCTCCTTAGTTCCCTGATGTTAGAACTCTTGTTCGCCCATTTTTTAATAAACTTCGATCAAAATTAGGCAAAGAAGACTGCGGAAGTATTACTTAGAATGTGGTACATGTTTTATATTTGACGCGTATTTGTGGCACACGGACGCGTGGGAAAGGAGCCCGACAAGATGATGATGCCTGCGAAAGATTCGTTGGATCTCGGTATAGTAGTTAGTGACATCAAGGCCAGTCTCAACTTCTACCAGAATATCCTGGGATTGGAGTTTGCGGGAATCACCCCGGTATGGTTTGGAACCATGCACCGGCTGAGATTCGGTTCCAGTGACTTCAAATTGATCGAACCCAAGACTGTTCCTCCCCGGGGAACCATTGGCTTGGAAAATCAATTGGGATATCGCTACGTGACTTTCGTCATAAAGAACATCTCCCAAGTATGTTCTGAACTTAAAGATAAGGGTATTGAATTTACGTTGCCGGAAATGGAGATTCGGCCGGGCGTGCACATCGCCATGGCAAAAGACCCTGACGGAAATATTGTAGAGTTTGTTGAACGAAGCTGAAAGACCCTATTGAAATGCAGTTCTTCTTGTTATAGAATCATCAGCAGTCGAAAGATTACTTGTAATCGTAAATATAGAAATGCATTGAAAGGTCTCGTGGTGCTTTATGCTCACTGAATTCTGCTTATCACTTTAAGTCAGCAACACAAGGAGGCTAAAATGAAATCGCTCATCGGGAAATCTATCCTGACGCTGCTCCTGGGAATCATCATCGCATTGCTCCCGGTGCCCCAGGGGCTGAGCCTGACTGCTTGGTATTATTTTGCTATCTTTGCTGCTGTTATTCTTGCTCTGATCCTGGAGCCTATTCCGGCTGCGGCCGTAGGGTTTATAGGCGTATTTCTGGTCGCAGTTATCGGTCTTGCAGGACCGAAGCCGGCAGATTCAATCAAGTGGGCATTATCCGGTTTTTCCAATACGACGGTCTGGCTCATATTCGGGGCGTTCATGTTCGCCCTGGGCTATGAGAAGACAGGCCTTGGCAAACGCATTGCCTTGGTCCTAGTCGAGTTCTTAGGCAAAAGGACCCTGGGTTTAGGGTATGCGGTAGCCTTTTCTGATCTGATTATCGCCCCCTTCACCCCCTCGAACACCGCCCGGAGTGCGGGCACGATTTTCCCCATCATCCGCAACATCCCAGGCCTTTACGGTTCTGCTCCGGGTGAGACGAGCCGCAAAATCGGGGCGTATATTATGTGGACTGCCTTTGCAACTACTTGTGTGACCAGTTCTATGTTCATCACCTCTTTGGCCCCGAACCTGCTGGCCCTTGAGTTGGTTAATAAGACGGCGAAAATAAGCATTTCCTGGACTGAGTGGTTTATCGGATTCCTGCCTGTTGGTGTCATTCTCCTTTCTGTTCTGCCGTACCTCATTTACAAGATTTACCCTCCGGAAATCAAATCGAGCGGAGATGTCCAATCCTGGGCATCTCAGGAGCTGGACAAGATGGGTAAGTTCACCCGCAAGGAACTGGTGATGGCTCTGCTGGCCATTCTCGCCCTGACTCTGTGGATATTCGGAGGAAGCATCGTTGATGCCACAACTGTCGCAGGAGTAGTCATATCTTTGATGGTGATTACGGGAATTGTTACGTGGGACGATATCCTGAGCAACAAAGCCGCCTGGAATGTGCTTGTCTGGTTTGCCACACTAGTGGCCCTGGCAGACGGCCTCAATAAGGTAGGCTTTGTAACCTGGTTTGCCAAAAGCGCATCAGCACTCCTGACGGGGATGTCGCCCATAGTCATTATGGTCAGCCTCGTAGTAGTATTTTTTGTAGTTCATTACATGTTTGCGAGTATTACCGCGCACGTAACGGCAGTTCTGCCTGTAATGTTGGCCGCAGGTGCACTTGTGCCGGGCATTCCTATCAAGGTTTTTGCCCTTCTTCTCTGTTACAGCTTGGGGATAATGGGTGTCATATCTCCGTACGCCACCGGTCCTGGCCCAGTCTATTTCGGGAGTGCTTACGTCAATCGCAAAGATTTCTGGATCATGGGACTCATTTTCGGACTGATCTTTCTTACTGTGCTCTTAGCCGTTGGCACACCGTATCTGCTCAATATCAAAGCATGATATCGATGGGGATATTAGACATAATCTCACGGTTGTATAAAATGATTAAACATGACCGAAAAGGGAAATAATTATTCAGATTGAAAGGGAAGCATATGTCGTCCTATCGAGTTGCAATTATTCCGGGGGATGGGGTTGGAACTGAGGTGGCATCCGAGGCTGCCAAAACTCTTCGTGCCGTTGCGGACAAGCACGGATTCAGAGTCGAGATGAAAGATTTTGACTGGGGGTGCGACTATTACTTGAAGAATGGCATTATGATGCCCGCAAATGCCCTCGACATATTGCAGGAATTTAGTGCAATATTTCTAGGCTGTATCGGTGATGCCAATAAGGTTCCTGATCATGTATCGCTTACTCTGCTCCTTGCAATTCGAAAAGGCTTCGATCAATACATAAATCTGCGGCCGATCAAACTTTATCCCGGGGTTGAATCGCCGGTGAAAACTGCTACACCTGAAACCGTTGATATGATTGTAATCCGCGAGAATACGGAAGGAGAATATTCGGCGGCAGGGGGGTTTTTCAAGCTGGGTACTCCTGATGCCGCTGCCCTTCAGACCGGTATTTTTACACAGAAAGGGTGCGAGAGGGCGATCCGCTATGCCTTTGAACTCGCCCGAAAGCGGAAGAAGTTTGGCGATGAAGTGCCCGTTGGA
>JBEKCL010000297.1:0-3134 GCA_050014895.1 Dehalococcoidia bacterium | reverse complement strand
TGCGGCGTACATCGGGGTGATGCCCCGCAGGATGACTTTTTTCTCGTTGAGTTGCTCAACCGAGACAAGGATCAAGCGGGAGGGGCATTCAAACAGTACGACTACCAAGCCTATGAAATAGCCGAAGGGTTTTTGATGGTGCGCCGCAGAGAGTTGGTGCCTCTCGCATGTCACTTGGGTCTGCCTTTATCTCGTTGTGGGGGTGTGTGGATACCCCGCCACCAGTTAGCACCCTACGGACAAATTCTTCTTGACAACGTTCGTGAGGTTTGCTAATATATCAGCAGTGGAGGAAACATCAAATGTTTTTACACGGTCAGAAGGTATGGACGAGCTGTGCGCATCGGGCCAGATGGTGCTGGCTTGCCGCCAAAACAGACCTCAACGTTTCAAAGCCGCAACGCGGCATCAGTTTATTCATTGTGGACATGAAGAGTCCGGGAATAACCGTCAAACCGCTCTTGAATTATTCAGGAGTTCATATCTTCAATGAGATGTTCTTTGACAATGTACGGGTGCCTGTAGCCAACCTGGTGGGAGTAGAAAATAAGGGCTGGTATCAGCTAATGCAGGCGCTTGCCTATGAAAGGAATATGGTGGGTTCCCAATACTATGGCTATGGTAAGCGGATTTTTGACGGCCTCACAGAATATGTAGCTAAAACAAAAAGTAAGGGTGCGTTAATGTCAAAAGACCCGACTGTCAGGCACAGGTTAGCTGAGAACGCTGTCGAGCTGGAGACTCTGAAGATGTTCGCTTATGAGATTGCCTGGAAGATGGGCCAGGGCATCATGCCCGCATACGAGGCTTCCAGGAACAAAGCATTCTCGGACTATGTGATTGAACATCTAGTTGCAACTGGAACTGAGATACTGGGGGCTTTTTCACAAGTCGATCAAAATTCCAGCCTGGCCAGATTGAACGGGTTTATACAAAGCCAATACCTGCTATTCCCTGGCATGGCTTCAGCCGCCGGCACCGATGAGATTGAAAAAGGCATAATCGGCCAGTTTAAACTGGGTTTACCAAAAGCGTATTAGTTTAAAGGGAGCGAGATGAACTTTAAATTCACTGAACAACAAATTATGCTTCAAACGATGGCCAGGGAGTTTCTGTCCAAAGAATGTCCAAAACCAAAAATCAAAGAGCTTGAGAAAGAAGGAAAATGCTATAATCCCGAGACCTGGCGTAATATGGCGGATTTGGGATGGATGGGTCTGGTTTTGCCTGATCAATATGGGGGAGGCAATGCGGACTTTATGGATCTCGTGGTCTTGTTTGAGGAAATTGGCCGGAACATACTACCAGGGCCTTTCTTCTCAACGATAGCATTGGGTGCCCTTCCCTTGATGGACTTTGCCAGCACCGATCAAAAGGCCAAATACCTGCCAGCGATCGCAAGTGGCGAGCAGATATGGACGCTGGCGATCAATGAAATGCCGCCTGATTTCGATCCTGCGGCCATAAGGACCACGGCCACTTTGGAGCATGGAAAATATTTGCTCAACGGCGAAAAAATGTTTGTGCCCTGTGCGAATGTTGCGGATTACATGCTCGTGGTTGCGCGCACCGGGATAGCAGGGAAACCGCAGAAAGGCTTAACTCTTTTTATACTGGATGCTAAAAAGCCGGGAATTAAGATCGAACCCATACCCACCTTAACCGGAGAAACTATGTCGCGGGTTAGACTAAGGGACGTAAAATTATCCAGAAACGATATCGTAGGGAAAGCAGGCTACGCATGGGACACAATCGAGCGGATATTGAGCAAAGCCAGTCTGCTTAAGTGCGCCGAGGTATCCGGCGCCTGTCAGGCAGTGCTGGAAATGTCAAATACCTATGCTAAGGAGCGGGTCCAGTTCGGAAAACCAATAGGCAGTTTTCAGGTTACACAGCACAAGCTGGTAGATATGTTCATGGATGTGGAAGGTCTACAGTACCTTGTTTACCAGGCCGCATGGCTTATGGGTGTAGGTATGCCGTGCTCCGACAAGATCGCTATTGCCAAGATGAAAGCCAATGAGGTGTACCAACGCGCTGCTCTCAACGGAGTGAAAATACACGGAGCCCTGGGATTTACCATGGATGCTGACGTGGGCCTCTATTACCGTCGAGTCATGGCCACCAGCTTTTTCCCCTGGGACAATGCTGAATGTATGGAGAAAGTGGCCGAGGGAATCGGTCTTTAAATCAATTTTTTCAAGACAAAGTATATTGGAAAGAAGTTGTGTCAGTGAACAACAAATAAAATATTAATAAGGAGAAAAATATGGGTAAACTGGACGGAAAAGTAGCAATCGTGACCGGCGCAGGCCGCGGCATAGGTAGGGCCGAGGCGCTTGCTCTCGCTGCCGAGGGGGCCAAAGTTGTGGTCAATGATCTGGGCGCAGCCGGTGATGGCAGCGGCTCTTCGCACAGCCCTGCAGAAGAGGTTGTACAGGAGATAAAGAAACTGGGTGGACAGGCTGTGGCCAATTATGAATCAGTCGCCAGCTATGCCGGAGGCGAAAACATTATCAAGTCCGCTATCGACAATTTTGGCAGGATCGATATTCTCGTGAACAATGCCGGTGTTCTTCGGGACCGCATCATCTTTAATATGTCCGAGGCCGAATGGGACACGGTGATGAAAATACACCTCTACGGGCATTTCTACTGCACCAGGCCTGCGTGTACATATTTCAGGCAGCAAAGAAATGGGAGGATCATCAACACCTCATCTGCCGCCGGCCTGGGAAATATGGGCCAAGCGAACTATAGCGCTGCCAAAGAAGGGATCATAGGCTTTACCAGGACTGTGGCGAGGGATATGGGCAAATACGGCGTGACATGCAATGCCATCAGGCCAATCGCCGGCACGCGACTGACACTCTCTCCTGAATTGAAAGCCCAATGGGAAAAAGCAGGCAAGCAGAAAGAAATAAAGATGATCGAGGCTGCAACTCCCGAGATGGTCGCCCCTCTCGTGGTCTTCCTCTGCACAGAGGCAGCCACCAATGTCAATGGCTATGATTTCGTCGTCGGCAATGGACAGGTGGGTGTATACAGCCAGCCTGTTGTGCAGGCCCAGGTCAACGAACCAGGGAAGATATGGTCAGTCAATGACCTGATGGATATTTTGCCCAGGAAGGTTA
>JBEKCL010000296.1:0-3180 GCA_050014895.1 Dehalococcoidia bacterium | reverse complement strand
GCGGCGCTGACCTTGTCGGCCGTGTCTTGTGTCGTGTGCCAATAGGGATAATCGAAATCGATCATGTCGACCGCGCGCCGGCACTGGTCAATTGTATAAGCGTAATTGAGTTGCACCGCACCCAGGTTAGAGAAAAGCAAAATGGTCGGCGCAAATTTACGCACCTGGAAAGTATACGCCAGCTCAGCATGCTCAATCCCAGCCCTTTGAGAGCCCACACCCATTGCCACTCCGGCAGCCTGGGCAGCAGTCGCTAGGTTCTGATTGATGACCGCCGCTTGTGGTGTCCCCCCAGTCATAGATGAGATGAGTAAGGGCGCCTGCAAGGTTTTCCCAAATATCTTTATCGACTCGTCAACATCTGCCAAATCAATTTCAGGTAAGGCTCTATGCGCGAAATGGTAATTTTCTAGCCCGTTGGTCAGGCCAGAGCGGACGTCTTCATCGATATTAATCCGGATGTGTTCAGCTTTGCGAGATGGAAGTATGGAATTATCAGGCATAAACACTTCTATAAATTTCAGGGTAATCGTAATTAGAGTATACCAAGATTCTAAATAAAAGAGATTGGCTTATTGGAAAGTAATTCGGTCTTGACAGATTATCTTCTCACGTTACAATGCTATAATAATAATTATATCTTGCCTGGAGGAACCCAATGAGTAATGAAACATTTGAATCAGTGAAAGGCGTTATCGTTGATGTTTTAAAACCCGATAAATTCGTAGTTGATACCCTTCAGCCCGAGACCCGTTTTATTGAGGATTTAAAAGCTGACTCAATGGATCAGTTTTTCTTAATTGATGGGTTCTGCGAAAAATTCGACCTGACCATTTCCGACGAAGATGCTCGTACGATCAAGTCCGTCGGAGATGCAGTAAAGTATATCGATTCCCATAAGAAATAGAAACGCATATAGGCGTAAGCTATTACGCCTTATATATTCTACAAATATTCACGTCATCCGGATGGTTTACCGGACCAGGAGATCTGAAATTTCCTCTGGATGGCGTGCTATTCTAACACCGGCCGCCTGAAGCGCCTTAATTTTATCCCCTGCCAGCCCAGAACCTGTTTCGATGATCGCTCCTGCATGGCCCATACGCTTGCCAACCGGTGCGGTTTGTCCGGTAATAAAAGCAACTATTGGCTTGGTCATCTCTCGATCGATAAAATCTGCGGCTCGTTCCTCTTCTGATCCGCCAATTTCACCAATCAGAACCACCTGTTCAGTGCGGGGATCTGCCTCGAATAAAGCCAATATATCAACAAAGGTTGACCCGCTGATCGGATCTCCTCCGATACCTACACACGTACTGGTACCTTTTCCGGCGCGCGTCAGGGCATACATGATTTCATAAGTAAGCGTACCGGAGCGAGAAACGATGCCGATATTCCCAGGCATGGCAATATTGCCTGGGATGATCCCGATTTTCGCTTCTTCAGGTGTTAACGCGCCCGGGCAGTTAGGACCAATCAGCCGTATGCTGCGCTGGCCCAGAAAAGCGCGCACCTGCATCATTTCTTGAACCGGTACACCTTCAGTGATGCAAAAAATTAAAGGAATACCAGCCCCGGCTGCTTCGAAAATAGCATCTGCAGCGTGACGCGCAGGCACAAAAATAACGCTGGTATTGGCTCCTGTCGCTTCAACTCCCACTCGTACAGTATCAAATATGGGCACCTTTCCAGCCAGAACCCAATCACCTCCCTTTCCGGGAGTCACACCTGCTACAACATTTGTACCATATTCAATCATTTGGGCGGTGTGGAAGAGTCCTTCATGACCAGTAATTCCCTGAACCAGTAAGCGTGTGCCATTATTCACCAGGATGCTCATGCCATACCCCCTTTTATCAGTGCTGTAACTTTTTGGGCGGCTTCCACTAATGTCTCTGCAGTAATTATTTGCGCATCAGCTAATAATTGCAGTCCTTCTTCAGCGTTTGTCCCTGCCAAACGCACTACGAGTGGAATGGTTGTTTTTATCTCGGGAAGTGCCGACAAAATGCCACGCGCCACTTCATCACAACGAGTAATTCCGCCAAAAATATTTACTAGAACCGCTTTCACTTTAGCATCTGCCACGATCAGACGAAAGGCCGCAGCGACTTTCTCGGCGCTGGCTCCGCCACCGATATCAAGAAAATTTGCCGGCTCCCCTCCGAAAAGTTTTATGATGTCCATTGTGGACATTGCCAAGCCAGCGCCGTTGACAATACAACCTATTTCCCCATTTAGCTTTATATAAGAAAGACCATACTTCCTAGCCGTAGTCTCTGTAGGCGTATCGACATCCTGGTCGCGCATTTCCACCTGATCCGGATGGCGGAACATTGCATTGTCGTCCAGAATAACTTTGCCATCCAACGCAATCAACTTTTGATCCTGAGTGACAACTAGCGGATTGATTTCAACGACGGTAGCATCATTCTCCCAGAAGGCACTCCATAGTCCACGTGCGATCGCTGAAAATGATCGCCAATAGACATGAGGCAAATCGATACCGGCAGCGATTTCGCGTGCCTGATATACATGTAACCCTAGAAGAGGATCAATTGATACTTTAATGATTTTTTCGGGCATCCGGGTGGTGACTTCTTCAATATCTATTCCTCCCGCTTCAGACGCAATCATAACCGGCTGGCAGGCATCCCGGTCATTGGTAATTGCAAGATAAATTTCTTTATTGATACTTATAGCTTCATCTATAAGGACTTTGCGAACAGGCAAGCCTTTAATTTCCATACCAAGAATAATACTGGCTAACTCTTCAGCTTCTTTTGGAGTCCTGGCCAGGCGAATTCCACCTGCTTTGCCTCGTTCTCCCACCAGGACTTGGGCTTTAACCACCACCCTGACCCCTAATTCCTCTGCAATTTGCCTGGCTTCACTGGCCGTAGACGCCACCCTGCCGTTGGGGATAGGAATGCCGTATCTCGAGAACATCATTTTTGACTGATATTCATGGATCTTCATTTCACCTCCCCAATTAAGTTGATAAATTGTAGGGGGAAAAATCCAAAACCATTATACCATGAGCACGAAAAGCGCTTATCCACGGGTTATCGTCTCACATTGATTTGGAGAGGAAGTTCACTATAGGTGCATCCAAAGGCCTGGGCAGATTGGTTTTGTAATCTCGGGAAACATATAACGCCATATGGATCAGGCGGGTAG
>JBEKCL010000295.1:0-3239 GCA_050014895.1 Dehalococcoidia bacterium | reverse complement strand
TTCATAAATCGCGACCAGATCACGCATAATGCATCATCTTATCATCAGAAACTGCGAGTTTCATCCTGATAACATTAACCATTTATTTAGAAAAATCTGAAGATTTCAAACGGTATTCAGCGATGTCCAGTTGCCTCATAAATAAATGTTACCGAGACAGTGACAAACAAAAAGGTATTGACGTATGAGAAAAGCTTTGCTATACATGTATAACAAAGGAGGTAATCACATGTTAGCTATCAGGCTGCCCGAAGATATAGAAGAACGGTTAAACGTATTGGCGAAGAAAACCGGTCGCACAAAAACCTTTTACGCCCGGGAAGCGATTCTCGAATATCTCGATAATCTCGAAGATATTTATCTGGCAGAAAAACGCTATGAAGATATTCGCTCCGGGAAAAGCAAACCCATACCATTAAAAAAGGTGATGAGAGAATATGGTATGGAGGATTGAAATTGCTCCTGCGGCAAAAAAAGAATTAGATAAACTCGACCCGCAGACAGCCCAGTGCATCTTAACCTTTTTGCGAAAAAGGGTTGCCCCGCTCAAAGACCTTCGAAGGATTGGCGACGCCCTCAAGGGTCCCAAATTTGGAGAATATTGGAGGTATCGAGTGGGAGACTATCGCATTGTTATCAGGATCGAAGATGATGTTTTGCTGATCCTTGTCTTGCGGGTAGGCCACCGAAAGCATGTCTACAAACAGAAACCTTGAAATCAACAGGCACTACAGCAAGGAAGCTCCTTTTTGTGGATTATCACCACTAAAATATATACTATGTATTTTGATTCAATAAGTTAGAACAAGTATATTATGCTATTTAATATACTTGGGGAGTGGCGCAGCGCTAGTAGCGCATCTGCTTTGGGAGCAGAGGGTCACTGGTTCAAATCCAGTCTCCCCGGCCAATATAAAAAAAGCCGACAGGAAATCCTCTGCCGGCTTTTTTCCTTCATCCGGTTGATGTGTGCTTTCTGATTTGAGAAGGTATTATCTGGTCATTGGTCGGCTATTCCGTTCAACTAGAAATATGCAGGTCGGATTTTCGAAGCGACTTATGGAATATGGGATGAAACGTGGAAATGCTTGTCGGCTTATTTTCCGTTCGTGAAGAATACGACTGTTCTTCCTTCTTCAAATGGTTATCAATGAAATTTGTCTCTTGACTTTTCAAAAAATCAGGAGCACAAAAGCAATCCTATTTAAATAGGGCATCGTCAAAAGGTTAACAACTAATCTGAACCCTTTTTATAAGGTTGGTGCCATGAAGAGATTATTGAAACCCCGTTTCTGAGAAGGTGACATGCGCCCTATCTTGTTTCCCTCAGCGATGATTCATAAATCATCTTAAGGATGGTCGCGATGAAAACTGTGAAGATGTTTTTGCTCTTGGCGATTATAATCATGCTTTCTTCAACGCTTGGTGATGGTGGAGTTACTATAATCACATTTCCAGTAGGGAAAAACCCACCGGTTTCATGGACCGGTCCAGAGGCTATAGCTATCGACCAATCAGGAAATATCTGGGTGGCTACTAATGATGAATCTGTCACCAAACTAAGCTCAACTGGTGCCAGGCTAGGAAACTATCCGGTAAATTTGTATCCTAATCATATAGTTATAGATCCGTTGGGTAAGGTTTGGGTGGCCGGTAATGGTCCGTCGACACCCAGTAGTGGCAGTCAAGATTTGGTAGTGCTTAATCCAGCTGTTACATCTGCCATGTATTACGATATAGGGAGCAGTATTGGTGTGTATACCAACAACGGTGCAAGGGCCATGGCTGTAGACCCAAGCGGCTATGTCTGGGTCGTGGACGGTGTAGACATTATCAATGGTTGTTCAAACAACGGAAGCCATTGCTTTACAAATCTTGTGTCAAAGATAAATCCGCAAGGACAGAAGGTGAACTTTGACTTATCGCCAGCGAATCTCTCATGTCTGGGGGGTACGTCGAGCGTAGCCTTTGATGCGTCTGGAAATGGGTGGTTTGTTGATACTTGTAACGGTACTTTGACAAAGTTAGGTTCTGGAGGTGAGTATAAGTTAATTCTCAATAATTGGTCCAATTCAGCATCGAGCAATAGTAAAGCAGGTATAGCTATAGACCAGTCTGGGAATATTTGGATATCGGATCTGGCAGCTAATGTTATTACAAAACTATCGCCGACGGGTGCAAATTTGGGAACTTTTTCTTTACCTTCATCTTCATATGATGTTCTTGCGGGACCAATTGCTATCGACAGTGCAGGCTACATCTGGATTGCGGGAGGAACCTCAATTTATAAACTAGACTCCACTGGTAATATCGTACAAACGATTCAATTAAGTTACCTCGTTAGTGCTGGTAGCGCTACTGGCATAGCTATCGATATTTCAGGAAATGTCTGGGTTACAGCATATGGTTCCAATGATGTGGCCGAAATAGTTGGTGTAGCAACAGGCCCGCAGTATTTCCCAGGTAGTCAATCACAATGCACATACGCCCTTTCCCCGTCAAGTTACGCATTAAATGCTGCAGGCAACACAGGCAGCTTAACCGTTACACCAACTTCAAGCTCCTGCGCCTGGACGGTTTCCACCACTAATCCATGGATCACAATAACTTCAGGCAGCAGCGGTACGGGAACGGGTACAGTGACATATAGCGTTGCAGCCAACAGTGGTGCAGCCAGAACCGGAACTATGAGCATTGGCGGGCAAACATTTACAGTTACTCAGGATGCCTGGACCTATTCAAATTCCATCGGTGCTCGAAACTCAATCAAGATCACCGATATGTCCGGTTCTCTTCCCACGTCCGGTGCAGCCATTACTGTTGCTGCCTGGGATGCCACTGGAAAAGCGCTTGCTCTATCCGCAAGCGCCACGCCTCCAACGCTATTAAACTATGGGACGGTAACCATAAACGGCACTAACCTTACGACCTGGTTTACCAACGGCATACCCATGTCGTACTCCTTTACCGTTGCCTCGTCCAAGTATATCATCACGAATGTCAAAAGCAGTTCAGATGGCACCCTGAACGTCCCCAATGGATACACCAATGGAACAATGAACTTTGTGGCAAATTCCGTCGGTCCCCGGAACTCGATCAAGATCACCGATATGTCCGGTACTCTTCCCACGTCCGGTGCAGCCATTACGGTTGCCGCCTGGGATGTCAGTGGAAAAGCACTTACTCAATCCGCAAGCGCCACGCCTCCAACGCTATTAAACTATAGGACGGTAACCATA
>JBEKCL010000294.1:0-6100 GCA_050014895.1 Dehalococcoidia bacterium | reverse complement strand
AAGTGCTAATAGACAGGAGAAATTAATTGAAAATCAAAGTAATATGTTTATCCATTATTGTGATAATGTCCATAGTAGCAGGACTTGTTGCCGGTTGTGCGCCGGCGGCACAACCTTCTACGACCGCAGGGACAGCGGCAGTGAAGAAACCGTCTGCCGTCGTTTTTTATCAAATGCTTGATATGAGCGGCCCCTACGCTGCGGATGTCCAGGGTGCCATCGGGTCAATTAACGATGCGTTCGAATATATCAATGCTAACGGTGGTGTTGATGGTGTTCCCTGGAAGCTCGTATATCGTGATACAGGCGGAGACCTGAAAGCGGCGGTGGCAGCTTATGAGTCTTTCAAGGCTATGGATCCTCCACCGCTATTGATGCAGATCACCGAATCCGCAACAAATGAAGCGTTAAAAGATAAACTGGTGGAAGACGGAATTGTGGCATTCACTTCAGGAGGCGTGCCCAGTTTCATATATCCCCCGCGTAACCAGTATTCATTCGTTCCGTCCTATGCAGATGTTTGCGGGTATTTTATGGACTGGGTGGTTAAGACTCAGCCCGGACCAATAAAACTGGCTTTTCTTACGTATGATTCTGTTTTCGGCAGGGCTATTTTGACAGATGAAGTTAGGAACTATGCTAAGCAAAAAGGCATTGAGATCGTTGATGAAGAAGTATTTGGCATGACACAGATGGATTTGACCACACAGTTGACCAGGATAAAAGACAAGGGAGCAAACTGGGTCTACAGCAATATCCTGGGCCAGTCTGAAGCACTGGTATTGAAAAGTGCACAGCAACTTGGTTTACTGGATAAAATGAAGTTTTCAGGATGCCAGTGGACCATGCTAGCACATACTCTTACCAAAGTGGCCGGTCCACTTGCGGAAGGCTATGTTGCCCCATCGCAATTGAGGAACTGGGAAGAGACAGATATACCTTACATCAAATTAATAAACCAGAGATGTGCGGCTGCCAAAGCTGACCAGTCTAGCAACTGGATGATGACACTTGGGTTCTTCTTGATGGCAACTGATTTGTATAATGGGGCCATTAAAGAAGTTGGCTGGGATAAACTGGATGCCGCTGCGCTAAAGCGACAGATCGAAAAACTAAACAAATACGATCCGGGTTTCAGCTATATCACGCTTACAGCTAAAAAGCATGAGAGCACGTGGGTACGGATGGAACAGGTCAAAAACGGCATTATTGTGCCCATGGGTGATTTCGAGATGGCTCCCAACCTTGCCCCTGCCGCGTATCAATAGTCCCTCAGATAGCGGATCCCCGTCGGGACGGGGATCCGCTATCAAAAAAGGACATTGGACATGCTTAAACTTAATAATATTGAAGTCGTTTATAGTAACGTAATTCTGGTGCTTAGGGGTGTATCCATGGAAGTGCCAGCGGGCAAAATAATTGCGCTTCTAGGAGGTAATGGAGCTGGCAAGACCACTGCATTGCGAGCTGCATCCGGTCTTCTCAAAATAGAATTGGGCGCCGTAACTGACGGAAGCATTGAATATGAAGGCGAGCGCATAGACAAGCTAAACCCGGAAGACATCGTCAAAAGAGGGATAATACAGGTCATGGAGGGAAGATGCTTATTTGATCATTTAAGCGTTGATGAAAATCTGCGTGCCAGCGCTTTTGTGACAAGTGACGGCGCCAGGCTGAAAAAAGATCTTGACCTGGTTTACGGGTATTTTCCCAGGCTAAAGGAATTGAGAGGAAGGGTGGCAGGCTACTTGTCTGGTGGCGAGCAGCAGATGGTAGTGATAGGCAGTGCTCTGATGATACGGCCTAAGGTCGTGCTTCTCGATGAACCATCACTGGGCTTAAGTCCGAGGATGGTACTAGAGATATTTGGCATCGTCAAGAGGATCAATACGCTCGAAAGTGCAGCAATGGTCCTTGTGGAACAAAATGCGAGGGCTGCACTAGGTATTGCGGATTACGGATATGTAATGGAAAACGGGCGAATAGTAATGGACAGTCCTGCTGAAAAACTGCGGGATAATGAAGATATTAAGGAATTCTATCTGGGTCTCAGTCAAGTTGGGGGGAAAAAGAGCTATCGGGAAGTTAAACACTATCGTAGACGAAAACGCTGGTTAGCGTGAAATGGTGAAAATGATATGACTATAGAAAAATAGTTTAGATTGCCTATGCTCAGCTGGTGTAATACTTTTTGAAATTCCGAAGGGGATGTTAGTTTATGAGGAGCATAAAATATGGCACGAACAAGGTATACAAAGCAACAGATTATCCAAGTGCTGTTGGAAGGAGAAACGGGAACTAAAGAAGCCAGTCTATGCCGTAAGTACGGCATGAGCGGCGCAACATAGCATAGATGGAAAAAAAGATACGCACGAGCTAGTTCGGGAGATCTATCGCGGCTAAAGAACCTGGAAGAGGAAAATAGCAAGCTTAGAAAGACCATTGAAGAACAGGCTCATGATATTAAAACTCTTGTGGGCCTTTTAGTAGAACGCCCATAATATGGGGCCGAGATGCCTCTTACCGCTAGTTCGGGTATTTTATGGCATTTCTTGATTTGTGTGATTCATAGACATCATTTCAATAAAAAGAAATATCTACACGGTTACGATGGATCAAACAGTATCAATCTTCAGGGAATTTGGGTATTGCCTGCCAAAGATGCGGGATTTCTCGTCCGACTCTAAGAAAATGGCTCCAGCGATATCAAGAATTTGTTTATGGAGGATATTAGCCCTATGGACAGCACGATTCCGAGATCAAAAACCAATGATTATTCGAAGGATATTATTGAGGAACGCCAGCGGTTTGTAGAAGAAAAGGCCAGCGTTAAGCTCCAGCATGTCAACAAGTATTCCTTTGAACCAGCCATACTGCCGGGTAACATCGAGAATTTCATTGGCGTAGCCCAGGTGCCCATCGGCCTGGCCGGGCCCCTGCTCATCAACGGGGAATACGCTCAGGGCGAGTTCTTCGTGCCCATGGCCACAAGCGAGGGCACACTGGTAGCGAGCTATAACCGTGGAATGAAGATAATTAAGCTGTGCGGCGGCGTGACCACCACCGTCCAGGAGGATTGCATGCAAAAGGCGCCAGTCTTTATTTTTGAGAACGCACGCGACGCCCGCGATTTCGGCATCTGGCTCAAAGAGAACTTCGACAAGAAGATTAAGGAGCAGGCAGAGGCCACAACCAGCGTGGGCAAGTTAATTACAATTGAGCAGTACCACGCCGGCCGCTTCGTGTACACCCGCTTCGATTACACTACCGGTGACGCTGCCGGACAGAATATGACGGGCAGGGCCACTTTCACGGCTTGTGAGTGGATCAGGAAGGTGCACCCGCTGGTGCGACGCTACATGATCGACGGTGGCTTCTCCACGGATAAGAGGCACTCAACTATCAACGTGCTGAGGACGCGCGGCAAGAGAGTCACCGCTGAGATACGCATCCCCGACGCCATCCTGCGCGAGCACCTTAATCAGTCATCGCGACGGCTGGAAATCTATCACAATATAGGCTTCGTGGGAAGCTACATGTGCGGCGCCAACAATAACGGCAGTCATTCGGCTAACGGAATCACTGCGATTTTCATCGCTACCGGACAGGACGTGGCCTGCGTGGCGGAAGGTGCTGCGGCCATCGCCCACGGCGAGTGCACCAAAGAGAACGATTTCTATTACTCTGTCACCATCCCGGCCTTGATCGTAGCCACGCACGGGGGTGGCACGGGACTGGCCACGCAGCGAGAATGCCTGGCGATGATGGATTGCTACGGCAAGGGCAAGGCCAAAAAATTAGCCGAGATCGTGGCGGCCACCGTCCTGGCGGGTGAGCTTTCGCTGATGGGCGCCATGCGCGTGAACGAGGACGGCACCAGCGATTGGATAACGAGCCATGAAAAACTGGGCAGGAACAGGTGAATATTTTTGAGAAAGGAGACGAGATGACAGCAGACAGTCAACCGAAGAAGGGTTACGTTATCCCTGCCGACGAGTTCGAGAGGCAGATGGACTATATCAACACCATGGAGCCCTATCCGCCCAAGGTCTTTTATCAACGCTTCGTGGAGGTGATCAGAAAGGCCAAGCAAGACGGCGGCATGAGCTGGGGGGTGATGCACGAACAGGCGGCTGCCAAGTACCCTGACAGGATTGCGGTGAAATGGGATGATAAAGACGACCCTGTGGGGCTGTCGCAGGTGGTTGTCCCGCATGTCAAGTACCGGGCCTTCAACGAAGGCGCCAACCGTTACGCTAACTATTTCCTCGAGCGCGGTTTTAAGAAGGGAGATATCATCTGCTTATTGCTGGCCAACCGGGTGGAGTTGCTGCAACTGCACGTGGCGGCGGCCAAGATAGGCGCCATCAGCTCAATGCTGAATACCGGCTGGCGGGGCAGGACGCTGGCCTACGCTTTGAAGCTGAACTCGGCCACGGCCATCATCGTTGGCGAGGAGCACCTGGACCTGTTTAAGGAGGCCGGGCCCGAGATTGAGGGAATGCAGGGCGTACATATCTTTTATGTGGCCGACAGGGGGGCCGTGCCAGCGCCAAAAGGCATGGTCGATCTAAAAGAGGCAACTACAGAGGTGCCGACAGCTAATCCTCCGACCACGCCCAAAGTGGGCATCAACGACCCCTGCCACCTGGTCTTCACCTCCGGCACGACAGGTGGCATGCCCAAGGCGGCCTTCGTCATGCACAAGACGCTGGTGGAGAACGCCCACGCCGCGCAGATGACGATCGACCTGCAGAAGAATGATACCATCTATATACCGCTGCCTTTCTTCCACAGCACCGCTTTGGGGGGTGGCTGGCCGCCGGCGGTGCTGGCAGGAGCAGCAGTCGCACTGAGGCGGAAATTCAGCGCGACTCATTTCTGGAATGACACGCGCAAGTTCCGCGCGACCAAATTCTGGTACGTGGGAGAGATGTGCCGTTACCTGATGAACCAGCCGCTCCGGCCGGACGATGCCGCCAACCCCGTGGAGTGCATGGTCGGCAACGGGCTGCGCCCTGAGATCTGGAAGGCCTTCAAACAGCGCTTCGATATCTTAGTCGTCAACGAGTCCTACGGTGCATCGGAGATGCCCAGCGGTTTCCTTAACCAGTACAACTTCGACTGCACCGTAGGCCGAGCGGCAAAGATCAACGCTGTGGTCAAGTATGATATCGATGAAGACAAACCGATCCTCAACCGAGACGGCTTCATGGAAAAATGTGATTACGGCGACGTGGGCCTGCTCATAATTGAGGTGTCGGAGTCCGAGCCGCTGATGGGCTATACTAGTAAGGAAGAGACCGAGAAGAAGCTGCTGCGGGATGTATTCGTTAAGGGCGACTGCTGGTTCAATACCGGTGACCTGATGCGCAACATCGGCTTCGGGCACCGGCAATTCGTGGACCGGTTGGGCGATACCTATCGCTGGCACGGGGAAAACGTATCCACTACCGAGGTGGAGTCCGTGCTGGATTCCTTCCCGCAGATATACATGTCGGCCGTGTATGGAATCAACATACCCGGCACCGAGGGGAGGGCGGGTATGGCCACCATCATGCTATTAAATACAAAACCTGAGGAATTTGATTTTAGAGGGCTGGCAGAGATCTTGAAAAAAGAACTTGCGGATTTCGCTGTGCCAAGATTCATCAGGATTAAAGACGAACTGGAGCAGACACCAAGCATGAAGTTCAAGAAGGGGCAGTTAAAGCAGGAGAGTTACGACATCGAGAAAATCAGTGACCCGGTATACGTCCTGCTGCCCGGCGCTGCGGAGTACATCCCTCTGACGGCAGCGATCCGGAAGCAGATAGATGAAGGAACCTATAAATTGTGAGGCTCTCTATTAACAACGCATACGAAGTCATTTTCCGGGGCTATGTCACAAGCAATACGTATTGTCGATGGATAGTTACCTAACTTTTCTGTGGCTCTGTATCCCGATGCTATCGGCAAAGCCCCGTACCTCGTTGTATATTCCAGGCTTTCGTGCTGGCACATTCGGTACATGTGATCAAGAAATTTAGTCCCAGCTAATCGATATTCGAATCAGTTGCGCATTCTGCGGGGAAAAACTCTGGGCCGCCTCCAGCGCCTC
>JBEKCL010000293.1:0-3269 GCA_050014895.1 Dehalococcoidia bacterium | reverse complement strand
GGTATTTGGGAATGTTTATCACCTATTAAAAGAAATCTCTGCCATGGGCAACGATTCAAGATGGATTGGCGGTTACGTTGAAACGCCGAGCATTTACTGCCCGGCTATCTCCGTCTCATCAAAATAACCAGATGAAGAAATTAGTTAATTTTCGAAAAGAACCAAGGCCAAAAGCGTGTGACCTGGTGGCAGCATGGCCAGGCATCGGCAACCTGGCCCTGATAGTAACCCGTTATCTTAGGGAAAAGCTGGGGGCAGAGGAGATCGGGGAGATCGAACCGTTCACCTTTTTCGACCCGATCGGCGTTATGGTAAAAGATAATATTGTAGAAGAACCCCAGTTTCCTGAGGGCAAGTTCTACTATTGGCATAACCCAACAGGTAAAAAGGACATCCTTTTTTTCATCAGCGATGAACAGCCGACTTTCAAGGGTTATGATCTGGCTAATTTCATTCTTGACATAGCTAAAAAATTCAAAGTGCAGCGGATTTACACATTTGCGGCTGCTATCGCCAAGATACACCATACTGAACTGCCGAAAGTCTGGGGAGTAGCGACAGACTCATCTCTAATCAACTTCCTTAAGAAATTCGAAATTGTTCTTCGCGGCAAATTGCAGATCGCCGGTCTGAACGGCCTTTTGCTGGGTGTCGCCAGGGAAAGAGGTATGGAGGGCATATGCCTGCTTGGGGAAGTCCCTTCCTACACTACTAGAATACCAAACCCCAAGGCAGCCCTTGCTGTAATGAAGGTATTGCTTAAAGTACTGGATATCGACATAGACTTGAACGACCTGGCCAAAATAGCTGAAGAATCAGATCAGCAGATGAAAAGACTGGCTGCCCAGGCCATGGGTGAATATATAGACCGGTACACAAGGCCAATATGGCCTGCGCCCGAAGACGAAGAGGAATTCGAAGAAGAGGAGGATGAGGAGGACGAGGAGGATTAAATGGATACTAAAGAGCGTGAAGTTGGAGAAGTTATAGATAAGGTATTTCGTCCGGGCCGAGAACTGCTCAATTCAGATGTGGCCGTACTATCCGACCTGAATAGGGATAACCTGGCAAAATTTAAAAAGGCCTGGGAAAAGGCGGATTTCAAAGAACGGCTGCAACTAATATCAAAAATGGTTAGCCTCAGCGAAGAGGACTTTATACTGGATTTTACCGTTGTATTTAAGATCGGACTGGATGATCCGCAAGAAAACGTCAGGATACAAGCCCTTGAAGGCCTGGAAATGGAAGATAAGTATGTTAATGCCAAGCCCATTATCAGGGTTTTGAAATCCGATGATTCAGTAGAGGTCAGGACAATCGCCGCCCGTGCGCTCGGCAAGCTTGCCCTCATGGCGGAATGCGGCGATGTTCCAGAAATTATCGCTCAGGAAATATTTAATGCCCTCTTGTGGGTCCTGGAAAGACCGAAAGAGGATGATGCAGTTAGACGTCATGCTTTAGAAGCCATCGCATGCTTTCACCAGGAACCGATTGACGGTTATATCGAGGACTATTATCACAGCGACGATCCAAAACTCAAGGCCAGCGCCATTTTCGCCATGGGTTTCAATTGTAACCCACGCTGGCTAAGTTTACTCATTGATGAGATGCAGAGTGAGAGCACAGAGTTCAGGTTTGAAGCGGCACGTGCCAGCGGTGAAATCGGAGATGAGGAAGCAGTGCCACATCTTATTGAATTAGTAGATGACAGGGACCCCGAAGTCCAGGACGCTGCAATCATGGCGCTGGGCAAAATAGGCGGCCCTGAGGCAAAACGAACGTTGCAAAAACTCGGCAAGTCCACTGACATGCGGATCAAGAATGCGGCGAAAGCCGCATTAGTAGAGCTTACAGCTTGCGAAGATCCAATATCTTTGAATTTCTAAACCGGCAGCCGGTCTTTCTGACCGGGAAAATGGTCAGTCTGCGTCCCCGGAAGCTCGATGACTGTACCAACGAGTTTAGGTGGAGAACGGACGAAGAGTTATGCCGGCTTGACGCCACTGTTCCCTTGAGTTTCTCATACGCTGAATTCCTGGACCGCTACTCAATTGAACTGGAATACCCTGGATTAACATATACCCTGGCCGTCGATACACTGGAAGGAACGCATATCGGCGAATGCAGCCTTTTTAACATCGATTTCATTGACAATAGTACTGAGGTAGGTATCCTTATAGGTGAAAGGGATTACTGGGGGCAAGGTTATGGAGCAGAGGCAATGGAAATCTTCACGCATCATATCTTCGACACATCTAATATAGAAAAAATAGTGCTGCGAACACTTGATTGGAATACCCGTGCACAAAAGTGTTTTGAAAAATGCGGATTCACAGGTTCCGGCAATCTTATTCTGGGCGAGTACCATTTCCTGGTGATGGAAAGCCACCACCCGCCAAAACCAAAGACCGTTTAGTAAACTACGAGCGGAGACTGATCGGTGATTACCTTATGCATGCGCCCAAGCTTCCGGCGCAGCCTTTTAGGTAATGAGAGCATTCCTTGGTGCGCTATGCCATCATATGTGCGCAGACTGCCGGAAACCCTTTCAGCTATTCTCGAATTAATCTCCCTGGGACTGAGTCGTCCAGCATCTACTTGGTCAGATACCACGTGAAATCCCCACAGGTCAACAAACGACGGTACGTAAACCTGATAAGGACGGACATATTTAAAAATGCTCTTAAGTGTTGCATTAATCGCAAAAAAGTTTTTCAGGTTAATCCATCCCGATTGGCCCGATTGTACTACCATAATTCCGCCCGGCGTAAGCTTATCCTTGACCAATTGGTAAAACTCCTGTGTGTATAACATTTGGGCAGGTCCAGCTTCAACAGGGTCAGCCAAGTCGATTATAGCGACATCAAACCGGTCATGGGTATCAGCGATATATTTTCGTGCATCTTCATATCTCAGTTCGGCCCTTTTATCATCAAATGAGCCCCGGTGGAAAGTGGGCAGATATTTGCGGCAAAGGTTAACGACCTCCTCATCGATATCGACCATGACCGCTTTCTTAACTGTCTTGTACATCAACACTTCACGCAAAGTGGCGCCCTCACCACCACCTGCAATGAATACGTTCCGGGGGTGGGGGTGAGCGATCATCGCTGGATGCACCAGGGATTCGTGGTAAATAAACTCGTCCTTCTCTCCGGATTGTATTTTACCGTCCAGTACCAGGCAGATCCCGAAAGTAGCCGTCTCTATTATCTGCGCATATTGAAATTTGGTAGTAGTGTCATGAAGAACACGCTTTATGCCATGGA
>JBEKCL010000292.1:0-3305 GCA_050014895.1 Dehalococcoidia bacterium | reverse complement strand
TTCCAGAATCCGGTGACGATGACCTGGAACAGATGGACTGCTACAAAGGCTACCAGGGACCAGGCAACGATGAAATGGATTGTCCGCACGGATTGCCGGCCGCCAAACAGGTCAACCCAGCCGGGGAGCAGCGCATCCATCCCGGGCGACATGCCGAGACCGTTCAGGATAATCAGTGGGAACAGCATAAAGATCACCGCCAGGTAAGCTAGTTTCTGCAGCAAATTGTAGCTCTTGGCCGCCTCGCCGGTCGGATGCCGGAGGAGAAGGTGATCTATGAGCGTCTTGCCTATGGAGCGCCAATCCTCTTTTGTGGGTAAGAGATCACGCTGCAGATGCCTGCTGAAAATTGAATAACTCACAAAACAGATGCCGTAGGTCACAAGTGCCCAGGCGATAGACAGGTGCCAGCGGCGTGCCATCGACAGCCATTGCATCCCCGGCAAGGTAAGCCAGGACGGGAACCCACGCTCGTCCAGTTCTCCCGCCATGTTTTTTGAGGCCCCCAGGAATCCGGTCGTATTGAACTCATGGCCGAAAATTCTGGTGACCCCGACGATTTCACCCTTGTTGCCTTCTTTGCTCCGCATCTCCAGCAAAGGGGGATTGCCCGTGTAAGAGGACTTGCCCCAGTACAGCGCCGAATGGGCATTGAAGATGTTAAGCCCGCTCATCAGAAGTATGGGGAGTAAAATGACATTGAGCCAATGGATGATGCGCACTGGTAACTTGTGACGGTAATACATATAACCATCGGAAACGGGGCACTCTGCTTTCGTCATAAGGCCTCCCAGGGATGGCAAACACGTGCCGTGATGAACAATCGGAATGAAACAGTTTAGACGAAACGTGAATATTGAAACTTGCTGTGTCGAGGAAATGAGCAAAACAACATGCTGAGTTGAAATTATACACTGCATTTGTTGACACCGCAATTCTTGGCTTTCTCAGGAAAGGTAAATGTTTCTGGACGACTCAAGGCTTCTTTGATATGCTTCCTCATAATGGTATTCTCCCTGTTGAGATTGATCTAGACAATCTTTTTTCAGTAGAGGTTCGCGGCCAACTCAACCTTTTATTTATTACTCCGGCAATTAAATATCGCAACCCTGATGTAGGGGCACGGCGCGCCGTGCCCCGATTGGGCGAGGCAAGCCTAGCCCCTACCATTGATATGTTTAATTGCCTCCGTAATAGTCTGCTTGCATATTATTTGTGCAAGGAGTTATGTTTTAAAAAATGCCACCCTGTTGTATCATTTTTCTAAACCTTATCCACAGTGATATCAACATTTTTTGTGGAATACGGTTCTAAAGCAAAGTCAATACCAAAGCAGCTTTACATAAGCAATGTTGCTTCAGATTTATTTGGCATATTATCCACCTGAGAAAATATTACATAGTACATCATAAAGGTCACTGATAAGGTATGAATTCTCGAATATACCGTTCTACATATTCCGGGATGAGTTCTGCATCTGCGACGCCGCTTTTAATTCGATTTTTGTATTCTTCTTCTGGTTTACCTTCTGTTTCTGTTGGGTCAATATACACAAGGCATTTGTAAATTGTCTTATCTAGATGATGACTGATGTAGAAAGCAACCGTTAGTATTTCATCCTCTCTCCACATTAACCCCCCAGCGATTTTACTGCCATTGATCAGACCATCGTTGTTGCTATACACGAATGGAACATTATTCCTCTTCAAAACTTCCCCGACAAGAAGTTGCAAGGCATTGTAATTGAACATGCCTTGGTCTTTGAGATGACCACCCACATGTATCACTCCTGTTCCATGACATATCACTCCAAATGGTCTATCTCCTCTTTTGATAAAGCTAGGTCGCACAATTATTCCGTTGCCCTTGCAGTAGTCCAAATCTATTTCCTTCGCCAAGTCGTAGTCGGGAGAAACCAACACATAATACCTATCTAGGTTTGAAATATAGAGAGTGTTTGGTATCTTCCCATCTATCGTCAGTTGCCTTGCTCCTAAGGCAAACAGGAATTTCTGAGTTTTCACGAATCTCACTACCTCTTTGAACCCAGCATCGGCATACATTATTAAGTCAAGAGCATACTCCTTCTCGAAGTCAAAGACGCTTTGAACTGAATCAAATCCAAGAGCCTTGACCTGTGATTCCAGTGCTTTCCAGCTTTTCTCTCTTGTTGCAGAGTCTAGTCTGCTTATATTGAGCCTAAAGCCCTCTATCAGTGACTTGGCTTGAATATAATTCTGCTTCAGATGCTCGTCCATTTACCATCTTCCACCCTTTTTCCAAATAAGAACAGAAATGGCAGTATTCATTACTATCTGAAGACAATAGTGAACAACCAGAACTGTATTATGGCTATAGATAACATTAACTAATAATGCTCCCAACTGACCTACTAGGAGGGCAAAAAACCAGAAACTCAGGTCTGTTTCTTGTTTCTTCAATTTGCCCCTGACCAAAAGTTTGGTTATCTGAATTGAGGGACGGACAAGTCCCAAAACAAGCCCCACTATGCCCACAATTTGCCCTATATTCATATATCCTCCTTAGTCCGTTATGCAAATGGCTCCTGTGGAGCAAGAGCCGTTACTTTGCTAATGCGTCAGTGCTACTCACACCCTCAGCCCTTGCACCTCAGTTGACAATCTGCCGATATTTCTATACTTCATGGCAAATATGTTATCGTAAAATTCAGTCAGTCTTGCCTCCTGCGTTTCCCAGGCTCTACAAAAACAGCTACCACTAGCATCTTTCACTACTCCTATAATATGAGCATCGCAATATCTTCCACCCTTAACTCTGCCAAATCCAATATCGATTCCGCCAGCTTTCAATTGGAAGAATTTATGTCCCTCTGGAGCCTCAAGTTCACCTGCCATTCCATTTGGACATAACAAGCGGAGTCCTACCATCCCATCTTTATTTACATTCTCCCACTGCGATGACCTGCCAAGCCCCAGGGGAAGCCGTATCTTACTTTGCAAGGTATCCCATTCGCTGAGAACTCTCCCATCACTATACCGCACCTGCCACCAGCTCCGGCCAGAGTTATGAATCATTGCAGCGATTGTTGGGATCAGGGGAAACGATTGCCTTGTTTCTGGACTCCCCGTACCAGGACCGGGAGGGATGGACGCTGGTTGCGAGGGCTCCCTTGCTACAGATGGTTTGCGTAAACGTTCATTCCGCTCAAGCCCAGCGAATTGTGTCGGGCGCTGATTTGGTCGAACTCAACACTACGCTTTCACCGGAAATGATCGAGCTGACGGCACTCACCAAACCCGGGCCGTTCGACAAGCGTACTCATG
>JBEKCL010000291.1:0-3323 GCA_050014895.1 Dehalococcoidia bacterium | reverse complement strand
TCCCACTTCTGTCACATCACCACTGAATTCATGTCACATGATCGTTCCGGGCTTGACTTTTGCACCCCCCCTCTCGTAGAAATGCAAATCCGATCCACAGATTCCACAGGCCCTGACCCTGACTACGACTCCATAGCCACCGGCTCCTGGTTTCTCTACTTCCTCAACTCTGAAATCATGTGGCCCGTAGAACAAAGCTGCTTTCATTATTTTCTCCACTATTTTCCTGGATGTTATCAGCAGGGTACCACCATTGCGAATAAAAACACTCTTGAAAGGATACCATATCTGGACATGCAGGATGATTATCCGCCTGCTAGCAAATTATCCATTGACTAAATTACTTGCATATGATATTTTTTTATCGTATCGATATTAGCTTACGTATCATTCATTAGTACCATATTATCTGAATGGGTTGGGCAGTATTCCGGTTCGGTAGTATAAAGTAGCGGTCTCTTTTCACCTTACAGGTTATTTAATGCATCTTGCCGGGTTGGCAGTAAAGGAAACCGGCAACAAGATAGGACTCTACGACATCGTCGACCTTGTTCAAAAGGCATTATAGGAAAGAGGTTAATAACATGAGTTTATCAAGAGAAGCTTACCGGGCGCTTGAAGATATCGTTGGACGTGAAAATATCTCGGAAGAACCTGCCGTACTGGATGGATACTGCTTTATATGGGCAAACGAGGTGCATTTCGGTGATAAGTTTTCAGCCAGGCCTCCTGCAGTGGTTATGCCCGGCAACACTGAAGAAGTACAGGGCATCGTAAAAGTTTGCAACCGCTTCAATATAAAGTACCGCGCTCATGCTTCCGGTTGGGAAGTACCAGCGATATCGGCTAAGGAACCTTTCCTTCCGGTTGACCTGCGACGTATGAACCATATCCTTCAAATAGACGAGAAGAACAAGTTTGCGGTAGTGGAGCCGTATGTTTCCGTGCAGTTTCTGTTCACTGAAACTATTAAAAAAGGCCTGCGGCCTGCCTCCGTGGGCTGTGGACCAAGCGCTTCGATTATAGCCAGTTCAACTTCACATTTCGGCTGCGGCACCAGCAACATTTCCACCGACTACGCCGGGCGTACCCCACTGGGTATCGAGTGGGTACTACCGGATGGAGAAATCCTGAAAATCGGTACTCTGGGAACCGGTTCCGGTTGGTTCAGCGGGGACGGTCCCGGACCCAGCCTGAGAGGTATTATGCGCGGGCTTTCCGGCCCTAACGGTGGCTTGGGTATAATAACCCGAACGGCAGTTAAGCTGACCCCTTGGAACGGGCCGGCTTCGATCAAGGCGAATGGCAAGCCGAACCTCTATGACTACGTCGTGCCTGACAACTTCATTGTGCACCAGTTGGTTTTCCAGAGTCGTGAGCAAATGAACGACTTCTGTATTTCGCTCGTGGAGGAGGCGATTGGTCACGGTTTTCAGCGGAACGGAGTGGCAGTTGCACTCATGCTGGCAACAGAATCAAATGACGAATTCTACGGTATGATTAAGGATTCTCCACCCGAAATGGCTGAGATGTACAAGTTCGCGGCGAGTGTCCTGGTGGACGCAGCCTCCCCCGGCGAACTGAAATATAGAGAACAACTTGTCGAGAAATTATTAGATAAGTATGAGGTGATGTCATTTCCCATAGATGACAAATTGAGGGGCTTACTGTTTTATAACCTGGTTACCGGGCAAGGCACACAGAGGGCTTTCCGTCTATCAGGTTCGTTCATTTCAGCTGTGGCAGGCCAAGAGGCATGGGATGCCATGGGAAATATCTCTAAGCGTGCTGCTGAGGACATATGGGCCAAATACGAGGCAGCTGGTAAGATCGCCATAGCTGGCGAGGCCCCGTGGGGAGCAGCCCTTGGCGACTGGGGCAGTCACGTGGAATCCGTCGTAGTATATGACCAACTTGATCCGGAATCAGTACAGGCAGCGCGTGATATTATCGTAGAGGTGGATGAAAAGCTTCCCAAGTGGAGCCTTGGTATGGGCTCCTTTGAAGGTTGTCTCAGCCCCGGTGAGGCCGCGCAGAAAAAGGCGGCGCCTTACTGCCTGGACTTCATGAGCTACGAGAAGAAGATCAAGAAACTATTCGACCCCAAACTTGTATCGGAATCGACCTGGTATGTGACACCCGATAAGTAGCTGATCTCCACGGCACGAAGCTGCAGGCGGTGGGTGCATAGTCACCGGCATCTAATTCATCCACTTGCTCAATCTTGAAATCACGTCGTCCATGATCGTGTTGGTTATCCGCCGGTCAGCAAAGTAAATAATTGACTAAATTGCTTGTATATGATATTTTTTATCGCATCGATATTATCATATCGAAATAAAAAGCAATATTAGCTTGCAAATAATTAATTAGTACTATATTCATCCAAATGGGTTGGGCAGTATCCCTGTTAAGCAATTTACAGTAGCGGCCTTTTCTTACTTTTGAGATTCAATTATTAATGTATCTTTCGGAGTTATTAGGTTTTTATAGATGCTTAATATCATAGCTTGTCTAAAACAGGTCCCGGATCCCGAAGCCCCATCCTCCGTATACAGGATTGATGACGATGGCAAACACGTAATTTGCAAAGGGGTGCCTCCTGTAATAAGCACTTACGACGAAAATGCGCTGGAGGCTGCACTGCGTATCAAAGATACCATGGAATGCAAAATAACGGTTGTCAGCATGGGCAAGTCGCTATCAAAACCGGTACTCAGGAAATCCCTGGCTGCCGGTGCCGATGACCTGATCCTCCTGGATAACAGTGCTTTTGTTGATATGGATAGCTACGCCAGCGCCGTCGTACTTGCAGAAGCTATAAAGAAAATCGAAAATTTTGATCTTATTGTGACCGGCTTACAGGCAGCAGATACAAATGCGGGAGTTGTAGGAGCAGGAATCGCCCAGCTATTAGGGATTCCCTGCATCACCAGTGTGCGCAAAGTAAACGTGGAAGGGAGTACTATCATTGCTGAGAGCATTCTCCCGGATGGTTATCAGATTTTAACAGCCGGGTTACCGGTAGTAATTACTGTGCACAAATCTCTTGGTGATCTGCGCAGTGCACCGGCCGCATCTTTAATAGAAGCCCAAAAAAGACCCGTTACCGTATGGACCGCAGAAGACCTGGAAATACAACCTTCGGATTACGTGAAAGCCCGGCTGCATAACTATTTTATTCCTCAACATGAATCGGTAGTTGAAATGATAACGGGAAATACGCCGGATGAAATCGGAGCGAACCTGGCAGATAAACTATTTTCAATAGGAGCAATTAAAAAATCATAACGGAGGATGAAGATGGCTGCTACGACTGACCT
>JBEKCL010000290.1:0-3344 GCA_050014895.1 Dehalococcoidia bacterium | reverse complement strand
ATTTTACGCGCCATCTTAAGAAGCATACGCTGTTCGGCAGCGGCGATATTGTACCTGGTGCGCGTTATTACATCCGGATTCACGGACACAGAAGTTATTCCCCATTCCACAAGTTTTTCAGCATACTCAGGGTAATTGGAAGGCGCCTGTCCACAGATAGAACAGGTTATTCCATTCTTACGGCAGGTCTTGATAATCAGGTGTATAGCGTCCATAACAGCCTTATCACGCTCATCGTAGAGGGGAGCACATATTTCACTATCCCGATCCACACCCAGAATCAACTGGGTCAAATCATTGGATCCGATCGATACTCCGTTTATACCAGCCTTGGCGTAGTCCTCAAGCCAGTAAACAACCGAAGGTACTTCGGCCATGACCCAGAGCTGCATGTCCCGGTCTTTGCCCAATTCGCTGTTGTCTATTATCTCTTTGCAGCGTTTAAATTCCCAGAGCGTCCGGACAAACGGTATCATTAAATGCAGATTCTTGTCCTGTTCCCTGACCTTTTGAAGCACCTTCAACTCGAGCTCAAAGAGATCGGGATTCTGGACATAGCGGTAACATCCCCGGAAGCCGATCATAGGATTCTGCTCGACAGTCTCATATTTGTCACCGCCGCGCAGATTACGGAACTCATTGGTGCGGAAATCGATGGCACGGTAGATAACAGGACGGGGGCTGAATGCACGGGTGAAAATTCTCAGTTTTTTAACCATGGCATCGATGAACTGGTTACTTTTACCGTCTTCCATGAGTTGCCTGGGATGAACACCATCACAAGCATCGATGACCATAAACTCGGCCCGTAATAGCCCGACACCATCTACGTCTTCCCTGGCAATTCTCTCAGCCTCGTGCGGCATGGCAAGATTTATGTAAAGTTTAGTTGCCGTAATAATAGGAGCCCCACCTGATGCCATGATAGGAACCTGTCCCTCTTCCTTCTTTTCTTCCTTTAATTTACCTTCATATATCACGCCATGCGTACCATCAACCGTCACCAGCATTTTATCTTTCAATACTTTTGTTGCGTTACGGGTACCGACAACGCAAGGCAATCCCATTTCGCGGGATACGATGGCTGCATGGCACGTTATACCACCGCCATCAGTCACAATGGCCGATGCCTTTTGCATAAGAGGCACCCAATCAGGAGTCGTCATCTCGGCAACGAGCACATCGCCGCTTTCAAAACCTTCGTCTTTATCCGGGGAGGTAAGCACCCGCACTTCGCCGCTACCACGTCCGGGGCTGGCACCCAATCCCCTGATAAGCTCCTTGCTCTCTTCATCCTCATGCGTCTCAGGCTGTTCTCCTGCAGCCTTAATAAGAGTAGTTATAGGCCGAGATTGGACCATATACGCCTTGTGATCTTCTATCGCCCATTCGGTATCCTGCGGACTACCGTAGTGTTTCTCTATTTTCAACCCCAGTTTGGTCAGATCCTTTATTTCAGCATCCGTGAGCACCTGCTGCTCAGCTTCACCATCAGTTAAATCAACATGCTTGTTCTGGCCCTTGGCGTCCCTTATAATCTTAAAATTTTTATGCGATATCCTTACATCTTTAACCTTACCGGATGCCTTATCCACTATATAATAATCCGGGGACACAAGCCCGCCTACCACAACTTCTCCCAACCCAAAGGCACCCTCAATAATCAGGCTGCTCATGTCATTATTACTAGGGTTAACAGTAAACATAACACCGGCTTTTTCGGAATCGACCATTTTCTGTACAACTACAGCAATAACAGGCTCTTCGAGAAACTCCTTTTTTGAGCGATAAAAAATGACACGTGCACCATATAAGGAGGCCCAACACTCTTTGACTTTCCTGATTAAATCCTCTTTGCCGTGCACATTGAGGAAAGTAGCATTCATGCCTGCGAAGGACGCTTGTTCCGAATCTTCCATGGTAGCAGAGGAACGTACGGCCACAAATTGTGATTTCCGACCATCTCTCTTCGAAAGTTCTTCATAAGCCTTGAGAATCTCATTGCGGATGGTGGGTGGCATGTCCGTACCTATGATCATTTCCTGGACTTCCCTGGCCTTAGCCTGCAAAGCGTTAGTATCATCAACATCCAACCCTTCTATTGAATGCGCGATTTTTTGCGAAAGACCGCTTTCCGTTGTAAAAAGCAGGTACGCCTGTGCTGTGATGACATAGCCGCCCGGCACCGGCAAACCGGCCTTTACCAACTCACCAAGGTTAGCACCTTTTCCCCCAGCCTTATTTACATCAGTCTTGCCCAGATCTGCAAACCATTTTACTATTTCCATAGATCGAACCTCCTACAGGATTCTAAAATTATATATGAGATGAGGGGAACAAATCTAACTAACATTCGTCCTTAACTTCAGAGGACAGCGAAAAGAAGATTACAGGCAAAGTATGATATTACAGAGATAGTATGGGGATGGATTTAAAATAACGATCGTCAATACTCTTTTTCTGTTCCCAGGTTGCTTTAAATGGAGTATAAACGACCTTACCATTAACTTCACCAACTGCATGGCCTTTTTTACCATTTATCAAGCCTTCGACCGCAGCTATTCCAAGGTTGCTGGCCAATATCCTATCAGTTGATGACGGGGAACCACCCCGCTGAATATGACCGAGCGTGCATACACGGCTTTCCACTTTCAACCTTAATTCTACATATTTGGCAATATTTATCGTATCTTCAGTATGGTTTCCTTCAGCTACGACAATGATGCTGCTCCGCTTTCCCCGTTTGAAACTGTCTTTTAGATTCTGGCAAAGCTCCTCGAGATCTATCTTGACTTCAGGAATAATAATCTGCTCTGCCCCACCAGCCATACCTACTTCCAGAGCAATGAAACCCGAATTGCGTCCCATCACCTCTACAAAAAATATCCTTTCGAAAGCTGAGGCGGTATCCCTGATGCGATCGATAGCGTCGAGAGCAGTATTCACCGCTGTATTAAATCCAATAGTATAATCGGTCCCCCAAAGGTCATTATCTATGGTCCCGGGTACACCGATAAATGCAATATCGCTTTCGTTGCCCAGCATCTCCGCTGCCCTGAACGTGCCATCACCACCAATGACCACGCAACCATCCATCCCTTCATTTTTAAGCGCTTCAATAGCTTTTTTCCTACCGGCTTCTTCATACATCTCAGGACATCGCGAGGTCTCCAGAATGGTCCCGCCTCTCTGTATAATATTCGCCACCGATCGCCGGGAAAACTTCTGGAACTCACCATTAATCAGGCCTGAATAGCCCCGCCTTATGCCGACAATTTCCAGGCCATGAAAGACAGCACAGCGGACGACAGCCCGTATGGCGGCATTCATCCCGGGGGCATCAC
>JBEKCL010000289.1:0-3402 GCA_050014895.1 Dehalococcoidia bacterium | reverse complement strand
TCAGTCCCGAGTAGTTGTCGTCGCCCGAATAGGTCGCCTCGAAGCCGTAGCTGCCCGCGGCGAGGGCCGAGGTTGTGGACGAGTTGGTGCCCAGGGCCAGCCCCGTCCCCTCCGGGGTGGAGGCCCCGGTGCAGGCGGCGTTGGTGAACAGGCTGTAGCTGACCGTGCCGGTCGGCGTGAAGCCGGACACGCCGGTCACCGTCGAGGTGTCATAGGCGGAGGAGCCGGACACCTCGGTCCCGCTCCAGGCGACATTGGTGGCGCCGTCGTAGACGGCCGTCCCGACCACGGGCGTGCGGATAAGGTTGACGACCTGGCTGAGCGTTGCGGGTGTGCCGGGCGTAAGATTGGAATCGCCGCTGTAGGTAGCGGTGATCGAGTGCGTGCCGGCCGTCAGGGCGCTGGTCGTGAAGAGGATGGGCCGTGAATGCCTGGAAGGCAAGGGATTAAAGGCAATTGCCCAGAGACTCAATGCAGACGGCGTCCCCGGTCCCAGGGGTGGGCAGTGGTCTATTACCGGCGTTTATGCAGTAATTACCAATGAAAGCATTACTGGAACGCTCGTATGGGGCAGGAAATCAGCCACTCAGCAGTCGGAGGTTATCAGGGTCAAAAATGCCTGGAAGCCCATCATCGATAGGGCGACTTTTCAAAACATCCGCTCGGTGCTGTCGTCAAGGGGTCCCAAATACATCAGGCCAAGGAGTGTGCCCAGCGATTACCTGCTTGGAGGTTTGATCAAGTGTGCTCAATGCGGAGCTTCCATGATCGGACATGCAGCCAAATCTCACCGTTTCTTCTATTACCGCTGTGGCAGCGCCATGAGACGGGGATCGGAAGCCTGCACCGGCAAATTAATACCTAAGGAAAAGATAGAGTCCTTTGTGGTCAGCAAGATAAGGGATTACGTTTTAACCGAAGGCAATCTGGAAGAATTGAAAACTATGATTAACGAGGAAATCCGGGGCCTGATGAGTGGACAAAACAAGCGAGAAAAACTCCTGAAAAAGCAGTTACAGGACGTGGACAAGAAACTGGATCATTTATACAGCGCACTTGAGACAAGCAAACTAACCCTGGACGAACTGTCCCCCAGGATTAAAAGCCATATCAATACCAAATCTGAGCTAGAGAATGCTTTACATAAGGACGAGACTATAATTACTGAAAAACAGACGGAAATTAAAGATATCGGGCAGGTGCGGAGCTACCTGTCAGATTTCAAGAAGCTGTTGGATATGTCACCGCTGGAACAGAAAAAGGAACTGCTGAGATCGTTCGTAAGTAGCATCTATGTAGGAAAGGATGAAGTAACCTTGAATTATGCTTTGCCAATGCCGCCGGGCCAGGAGAGAGAGGAGAAAGTGGGAGTTCTTGCTATTATACAAGATGGTAGGCCGTGCAGGAATCGAACCTGCGACCCACTGATTAAAAGTCAGTTGCTCTACCAACTGAGCTAACGGCCCATATGACCTGGCTTTCCGTTCAGGAAAACCAGTTTAGAAGTTTATCATAATCACACATTTACAGGCAATTCTTCCGTCCTACCTGACATTCTAAATTATTAACTTTTTCCGCCCGTCCACACGTAAAAACGGGGGGTACACCCCACCAAAGTACTATTGCAAAAGGTACCGATGGGTGATGTTCACGGGGGTATTGACAGTCTATGCTTATTAGTGTTGACGGTAAAGAACTAAGAATGACTATTTAATTTTAGTAAATCCGTGAGAGGAGATAATTAAAATGAAAACAACTGTTGCGAGTGAGCTAGCTACCAATTTTGAAGTTTCCAGCATCCGGCCGCGTGTTGCCGAACTGAAGAGAGACGACCTTGAGCATCTGCTTTCATATCAGAGACTACTGGCCGGAAAGAACATAACACGTACAATTGTTCGCCAGTCAAAGGACGCCATTTTCATCAGTACTGGCGATGGCAGGTTCGTTGATGTCAATCAGCCACTGCTTGACTTGTTGGGTTACGATGTAGAGGACATAGTAGGACAACACATCAAGAGTATTTGCGTTAATCCTTCCGATGGCGAAATGCTACAGCAGGAAGTTGAACAGAAAGGGTATGTCATCGACTATAAAATAAAGTTATATAAGAAGGATGGCACCGAGTTGGTGTGTGCCGTGACATCGACTGTGAGGTGGTATAACGATGAAAGTATCCCCGGAAACCAGCCGCTATTTAAGTCATGGGTGAGAAAGGCAGTATAAATCACTGGGTAAGTGATACTGGTACTTTACATAAGTGAATATACATATGCCCCGATGTTAAAGAAGAGAGTAGGGGCATTATCAGGATAGGCTGCTGCAACCAGGATTTTCGCAGCGGCCCATTTGTTTAAATAAATACGATATTACTGCCTAGTGAATATATCCGGTATATCAATATCGGGCCGCGCTTTTTTCCAGGCTTCCCATTTCGCACTGCTGGCATTTTCATCCGGCTTCATTGAATTTCACATTTTGAGCTGGAAACCCTGTGTAGCAGATATTTTGCCCTCGTTAACCCACTGATCCACCAATTCTTCTATGTTGTGGATGGGAGGTTTCCCCGTCTCGGGTTTTCATCCTTCTTCAGGGGTGTCCATTGCTTATAAACCCCCTTTATGAATTTAATTTTTGGAGGAACATGTTAATTTCCAGACGAAGCAAATTGAATTCATCCAGATTTCCTTCTGGATAGTTGTAGCCGCCTTCGCCAAACGGGTCATTGCTTCAGAGACCGTTCGTACCTCAAGAGGAGCTCTTCGCGGTTCTGACTCAGGTCCATTCCGGTCGGTGCGGCGGGATAAGGTTGACTGCTCATCAAGCCTGTCCAAAGGATGCGATTGTAGGTCGGGAAATCAATCTTGTCTGCGGCGGTAAAGTCCATCCCTTTCGTGACCTCTGCCCAGTATTCCGCGTCGTGCGTTGGCCTTGGCACGATCAGGCTGGCCGGCTTGGGAGGAAGCGGCAGTTGTGTATTGTAGAGAGCCGGTGAGGGAGCGGCGGTAAAGCTCCACTTGCTTGGCGTCGTGTTGAAGACATCAGCCATGGGTCTCCCGAGTGCGTCGTTCAGGTTCATCGGAGGGAGGCCCAGGACCATTTCTATCGTGCGCAAAAAGTCAATGGTGTTGTACTGCGTGGAGACCAATGCACCCTGCTTCACATAAGCACCGGCGATGTACGCAGGGCTGCGATGCGAATCGACGTGATCAGGTCCATCCTGGGAATCGTCTTCAATGATAAAGATCAGCGTGTTGTTGGCATACTTGCTGCCTGCGATCTTTTGAATCAGCAGACCAACCGCATAGTCGTTGTCAGCTTGTTGCAGCTCCGGAGTATTCACTCCGTCAATCGCGGTGGCAAAGTTTCCGGTGTGATCGTTCATCAAGCGGACCAGGCTTAACT
>JBEKCL010000288.1:0-3472 GCA_050014895.1 Dehalococcoidia bacterium | reverse complement strand
ACCTGCTCAGTACATCGGTGGTCAGTTTCGGCAGCGGCATTACTGTAAATGGTTTCACCGTGAACAGCACAACCCGCATAACAGTTAGCATTACAATTACTCCTGGTGCCGCAATAGGCAAACACAACGTATCGGTAACAACGCTGGGAGGCACCGCCAGTCTCGCTAACGGTTTTACGGTTATCCAGGAGCAAATCAGCACGACCACCCCACATGGCTCATCCATGCCCGGCAATACGGCGACTGCACCTCAGGGCCCCGTCTCCCTGCCCAGCGTCTCCGTCAAGAGCGCCTCGCTCTCCGCCACAAAGGTCGCACCCGGCACGCCGGTAACCGTGACGGCCGACGTAGCTAATACCGGCACGGTCAACGGGACAGGCAGCATCAAGGTCTACGTGAACGGTGAGATGGAGAACAGCCAGGGCGTCACGGTCAACAGCGGCAGCAGCACGCCAGTTACCTTCACCATCAGCCGCAACGAGCCGGGCACTTACAGCGTCTACGTAGGCGGGGCCAGTGCAGGCAGCTTTACTGTGGACCAGTTCGCCGATCCCAATATCATCCTGTACATCAGCGGTGCGCTGCTTATCTTCGCCTTCATTATAGGGCTCCTCTTCATACTGCGGAGAAGGCAACCGGGGCATTAAGGTCCTTAGATAATTTGAAAATATAAGGCCGGGGCTGGATAGCCCCGGCCTTTTTTATTGATAAAACCTTACCCTTTAATCATACAGATGGCAGGCCACAAAGTGGCCGGGTGAGTGTTCGACTAACTGAGGTTCAACCTGCGAACAGACGGGCATTACCCTGTGACACCGGGTATGATAGCGGCAGCCTGAAGGCATCCTGAGCGGTGAAGGCACGTCACCCTTGATAATTATCCTCTCCTTACCACTGGGGCGGAGACTGGCGATGGCGGACAGTAGCGCCTCGGTATACGGCAGCAGCGGATTACCAAAGAACTCGGCTTTCTCCGCTACCTCCATGATCTTCCCCAGGTACATAACGCCCACGCGGTCGGAGATATATTTAACGACGGAAAGGTCGTGGCTCACAAACATATATGCCAGCCCATCCCTTTCCTTGATGTCCATCAGTAAATTCAGTATCTGGGCCTGCACTGAAACGTCGAGAGCGCTCACAGGCTCGTCCGCTATGATCAGCTGCGGGTTCATGGCGAGGGCCCTTGCAATGCCTACCCTTTGCCTCATACCGCCGCTGAACTCGTGGGGATATCTCTCTCCGAATTCAGCTTCAAGACCCACCTTCTGCATAAGGCCGGCCACACGATCAGAACGTTCCCCGGAATTTCTAACACCGTGTATAATCAGTGCTTCTTCAATCGAGTCGCCCACTGTCATCCTGGGGTCCAGCGACGAATCAGGGTCCTGGAATACAATCTGCACTTTGCCTCTCAGACCCCTTAACTCTTGCTTATTGAGTTTAACCACATCGGCGCCATTGAAAATGATTTCACCGCTGGTCGGCTCTTCCAGCCTCAAGATCGTTTTACCCAGCGTGGATTTCCCGCAGCCCGATTCTCCAACCAGGCCGAATACTTCACCCTGAGCGATTGTTAATGAAACGCCGTCGACAGCTCTGACCTCGCCCAGTTTACGTTTTATTAGCCCCGCGGTGACAGCATAGTATTTCTTAAGGTCTTTGATCTGCAGAATAGGCCCGTTTTCCATATTCATTACTGCCTTTTCTCCACTGTATATATGTGACAGGCAACACAATGAACATTTGAGATGTTCAACAATTCCGGTTCAGCAGTATGGCAGATGTCCATGACATCTGGGCACCTCGGATTGAAGGAGCATCCGCACGGCATGTCAAGGGGGTTGGGCGTAGTACCGGGTATTGAAGGCAGCCTTTTTGCATTCGTAGAAATATCCGGCAGGCAACTGATAAGTCCCCGGGTGTAGGGATGGGCAGGTTTTTGCAGAATGTTTTCAACAGTTCCCGTCTCAACCACCTTTCCGCCATAGACAACAGCCGCCCTGTCACCTATTTCACGCACCAGCGAAAGGTCATGCGTAATAAAAATGATCGACATATTGCGCCTGGACTTAAGGTCCTGCAATATGTTCATGATCTGTGCACGGATAGTAACATCGACGGCGGTAGTGGGCTCATCAGCGATTAAAATACGGGGATTGCAAGAGAGGCTCATGGCAATCATAGCACGCTGCTTCATACCGCCGGACATCTGGTGCGGATACATCTTGAGCGCCCTTTCAGGCTCAGGAATGCTCATCTCTTCCAATAATTTACAGGCCAGCTTTACGGCTTCAGCATGGTCAATTCGCCCGTGTACATTAATCTGCTCGATTATCTGATCACCAATTGTGAACACAGGATTAAACGCTGACTGCGCATTCTGAAAAACCATGGAGATATCTTTGCCCCGAACATGCCTTAAATGTGAAACCGGGCAACTGACGAGGTCTGTCCCATCGAACATAACCCTGCCGCCAACTATCTTGCCGGGAGGGCTGTCAAACAGGCGCAGCAGTGATAAAGCCGTTACAGATTTACCACAGCCTGATTCACCAACCAGGCATAAACATTCTCCCTCCTGAAGAGAGAAAGTCACTCCGTTAACAGCTTTTACTATGCCCCGGCTTGTATAGAACCAGGTTTGCAGATCATCTACTTCTAGTAACGTTGCCGGCATAATTAAAATTCAAGCTCCCTACTATAAAACATCAAACGTCTGCTTTGGGATCGAAGGCATCCCTCAGGCCATCGCCAAAAAAGTTAAACGACAGGACGGTCAGGAATAAAGCAATGCCTGGCTCAACAGCTACCCACCAGGCAGTGTCCAGGCTATGCTGGCCCGTGTTAAGTATCGTGCCCCAGCTCGTGCTCATCGGATCTCCCAGTCCGATAAAGCTGAGGGATGCCTCTGCCATAATCACTCCCGGTATGGACAACGTCGACATCACTATGACCAGGCTGATGACGTTAGGAATCATATGATTGAATACGATCCTGGCATCGCTGGCCCCCAGCGCCTTCGACGCCGTAATGAAATCCCTGGTCCTGAGCGACAGCGCCTCACTGCGTATCAAGCGGGCAGCTCCCGTCCATCCCGTCAAGCCGATTACCAGTACAATTATGGCCAGGCTTGGCCCAAAGATAAACACGATCAGCACCAGCAGCAGGAAGAATGGAAAAGTCATCATGATATCGGTGAAACGCATCAGCGCATTATCAACCCACCCGCCGAGATAGGCTGAGGATACACCCAGAAGCGTCCCAATAAATATGGCGATGCCGGTAGCCAGCAGTCCCACCAGCAACGATATCCTCGCCCCCGAAATCAACATGGCCAGCATATCGCGTCCTTTACTGTCCGTACCGAGGGGATGTTCAGGGCTTCCCTGGATCACCGTAGTAGTAAACTGGTCCGTCTTGATATCGTAGACCGAATTTGGAATCGAAGCGCCTAGAGGAGGTAGGTTGG
>JBEKCL010000287.1:0-3505 GCA_050014895.1 Dehalococcoidia bacterium | reverse complement strand
CTCCTCTTTCATCTGCAGGGTCGGCCTTGACTTGCTTGTGGCATACAGGACATATGCTGCGGCTGAATAAGGCTTCGGAGTGATCGCTCATGTATTTTTCCATCTGCTGCCGACTGGCCTTAAAGACTGGAGCAAACTACTATGAACGATTGCATTGCTCCATGTGAAGAGATATAATATTTTATCATGCAAAAGGAGGGAATTATGAATTTTGACACTCTTACAGTTCAAGAAGCAGTCCGACGCTCTATTCAGACCGAAAAGAACGCAATGGATTTTTACCGATTAGCATCCCAAAAGATGCAGGACACTGAAGCCCGCAGGGTTTTCGAACTTCTGTCCATGGAGGAGCGAAGCCATGCCGGCTCCTTCTATGAAATATATACGGGCGAGGATATCCCGTCACTTGATTCGTTTCTCGACCAGCCGCCACATCACGAATCAGATTGGATATTGTCCCTGGACCGGATCATAGACACAGGTTTCAATGAGCAGAAAGCCCTTGAGCTTGCCATGCACAAGGAACAGCAACTCGAGGAAGTCTTGTCCAAGATGGCTAAATGTATCCCTGATCCAGCGGTCAGATCTGTATTCGAGCTTAATATCAAGGAAACCCACAACCATTATATTATGATCGAGTCGGAATATGCCAGGGTCATGGCAATGGTCCACGAATCGGACATGGATATCTACGTGCGCGAATAGGATATTGACAACGAAAGAATTTAGCTTGGCTCCCTGAGTGATTGCAAAGGGTGTGCTTTTGGAAAATTATTTCAAACGCAGTAAGTCCATTGCCAAATGAACTTATACCTATGCATGATGCGTTACCCAAAGGTGAAGACTTAAGACGCGCAGCTAATGGGTGTCAGCAAACCTTCAGGAGAAACCCGGCCAGCCCTTCCAGCCGCTTGCACAGGAAGCTATCTTCAAGTTTGATCTTTCGCCTATGGATGCCGAATTTCTGCTCGGATTTTATACCCCAAAAAAAGAGGATGAATAATTAGGATTTCCCGCGGGAATCTCTTTCAATCGAGGATTGGAAGCTTGGGGAATGCCTTGTATCAACTTTGATGCGTCACGATTAATTTGTTCTTTATCAAAGCCTAGTGAATACGAACGAGTTTTTAGTCATACGCAACTAATGAAAAATAATCGCATATTACGACTCAGTTGCCACATTTTCTATGCAACAAATGTCGTCCTTTGGCGCGGCGTTGATCCGGTATCAGCGTAGACATGCTCTGACATAAGTTAATTGAAAGTACTTTTGAGCGCCGGACTCATATAAATTTTCTACATGTGGATGAACAGCAATAATTCACCCTTTTATAAATAGCCACTTAAACTACCATTCCAAGTAATAAGATCCAGATAAAAGCACTTTATTATCAACGTGTGTATATTAAATTAACGCACTAAATTACCCCATCTTTTCGTGCCTTTTCTCCGCCCGCTAACCAATGTGCTGAAACTCTCCAACATACACAGGGACTAGCGACTTGACCTTGGCGATTTTTGGTTCGTGCTCTTGATCATGGCCATCTGTTTGTGCAATAATTAGGTATACATTACTGCCCAGTTATGCTATAATTGCCCTCAATTGCACTGAAGGGGGGCAACATGAATATTTCACTCAATGTTGAAGTCCTTGTAAAAGACGGAGCTCTTGTCCTGACCAACCAGGAGGGGAATATCATCACCTTCTCCTCGGAGCAATCGGTTCAAAGGAAGGTCAGCATGATCACCATGGGCGAGCTATGCAATCTTCACAAGATCGATGTGGCACAGGCCTTCGGTTTCAAGACGCGCAAATCGTACTACGATATTCGCGAGGCTGTCCTCCATGGAGCGCCGGCAGAGCTCTTGCCAAAAAGGACGGGGCCGCAGACCGCGCCTAAACGAACCCGGGAGCTTGAGGCACTCATTATCCGAAGTCGCTATGAGAAAGGCCTCAATATGTATGAAATCACCGCTCTGCTTACTCAACTGGGCTTTGATGTCAGTGCCAGGCTTATCGCAGAGGTGCTCGCGGATTATGGCTTGAGTAAAAAAAACCTCTGAATTCAGAGACGTTATCTCCGCGGCTTCTGGCTAAAGAGGAGATAACAGTTCTCGATGGCGCCTGTAAAGCGCGTAAAATTGAGGTTACCCGTCACGGCATCGGACATGACATCGATGGGCTCCTCAAGCGCGGGATGACCACCACCAGCGCCGGAGGTTTTTTCTTCGTCCCCTATCTTTTGCAACTGGGCGCACATGATCTCGCATCTCAGCTTGGGCCGAAAAAACTGCACGGCATCCCGAATGAGCGCCTTGCCCTGGGCATTGTATTCGAGTCTATTTTCGGATATTCGGCCGGTATTCGCGCAGTTGATTCCGTAAGTCGTACCGATTTCGGCCTTTTGGCCGGTCTCCCCTTTCTCCCGTCGGTTTCAACACAGTACCGTTTTCTCCAGAGTGTCCCAGTGGCAGACGCTCTGGATTTCCAGGCTGTACTGGGCAAACGCCTTGTCTCTCTAGAGCAGATAACACCGGGCTTTGCCGTTAATATCGATGGCCACAGCATCAAGACATACTCGCGTAAGGAGATGAAGCTTTCTCATCTGACCAAGGAAGACAGATATGGCAAAGCGATTCGTACCTTCTATACCCAAGACCAGGAGTCGAAAAAACCAGTCATTGCCCTGGCCGCCTATTCCGGGACCACCGTGTCGCAGGTTACCTCCCAGATGGCCGCCCTTACTCGAGGCATCCTCGGAAGGGAGTTCCTCATGGCTGCCGACAAGGAATGGTATTGTGGTCAGCTCATTAACGAACTGCATAAACTGTACGGCGTCGAGGTACTCACTCCTGTGAAGTCTTCAACAAGACGCAAAGAGGAATTCGATGCCATCCCGCTGGATAAGTATGACCGGACACCTTTTGGAAACATCGCCGCTCTCTATACAAGCATGACGAACTTCGATGGCCCGATCCGGTTGCTGGTCAAGAAAAGACGCGACGGTAAGTACTTTGCGTTGGTCACGCCCGCAACCGAAATGACCGCGGCTACCGCAATGCCGGTTTATACCAAACGCTGGCGTATCGAGAACTTCTTTTCCGAAAATTCTTTCCTCGGTGTGGACCGTCTGCCATCTCTGAATCTTAACGCTATCCAGACAACATTATCACTGCGCCTGCTTGCTTACCAAGTGGTGGATAACTTCCGCCATGACCTCGGAGACGCATACCAACACATGACGCCGGAATTGATCCATCGCGAGTTCATCGACGGTGTCCAGGGGCGTATCCAGTTACGACACGACGCTATAGAGCTCAGCGTTTATGGCTTCAAGCACCAGAAGGTAGTGGAGGCTATTTTAAGCAATGCAAGCGGGAAACTGGAAAGTGCCAATGTCAACCCCTGCATCCCATGGCTGGGCAACCGACGCTTGAATTATAAATTTCATTAACCTAACCTGCCAGCCTAGTGTATACTCAGATATGGCTGATTTATTGCTGA
>JBEKCL010000286.1:0-3619 GCA_050014895.1 Dehalococcoidia bacterium | reverse complement strand
GGCGCCGGCCGCTTCCCGCGGCAGGTTGATAAAGGACAGCAGCACAATTCCCACCCCATAGAACCCAACAATCGTATAATAGACATATTCCGGCAGCATAAAAGTCAGCAATATGCCGACAGCCGCCGGACCGACAATGGTCATTATATTGAAGCTGCTCGAGCTCAGAGCAATGGCACTCATCAGGTTACCGGGCTTCGCCAACCTGACGATAATTGATTGTCTTAAAGGAGCGATAAAGGCAAAGGTAATTCCCTGAAGCATTGCCAGCACAATAAAATGCCAGAACACTATCAGCTTGGTAGCAATTAAGATCCCTGTTATGAGTGAGATTAGTCCGGCCATAACCTGCGTTACAAGCAGGAATTTCAGCCGGTCAACCCGGTCCGCAACAACTCCCCCGAAGAATGAAATTATTACGAGGGGTACGCCGGCTGCGAGACAAACCAATCCGAGGTTGGTTGCCGAACCGGTCATGTTGTAAACAAGCCAGCCCCTGAGCATCCCGTCCATCTGGGAAGCTGCATATGTGGCCAGCGTACTGATCCAGTACCACCGAAATCCTGTCTCGCTTAAAGACGAGAAAGTACCTGAGTATTTCAATAGATTGTTTTTTCACCCGCCCGTTGGACGGACGCTTCTCTGGCAAATTAATGATATATTGTAACTTATCACTTCGAATTTGTATATGTTAAACCGAATTGCTCCCACACGTCTTTATAACAATAAGGGGGAAGCTGAGATCAGCTTCCCCCTTATCTATCTGTTTATGGAATGATTACTTTAAAACAAGTGTGTTAACTACTTCTTTAGCTAATACGGGATCGATCATGTCTTTCAGGCTGGTATAAGCCACGCTAATAGTCTTGCCGCTGGCAAGGTCTACGGACATGCTGTAAGTGGTGATGTCATAACCTGAGGATTTCCAGCTTATAACGGTTAACTTGGACTTGGTCTTCCCATCAGCAAGGGTAACATTATCGGTCGATACCGTTTTGACATCCGTCCCGCCGACGCTCGTCAACGATTCTTTGGTCTGATCTTCCATCTTGGCAGTATCAAGAACACTAGCGCTAACAGTGGGGACGCCCATTGCATCAGCTGCTTCAAGGACATTGTATGTCGCCTTCGGTTTTGAAGAGGTCATGGAGCTGGGATACTGGAAGGAAAAACCATAATCGGCATTGGCATAGGTTGCAGCCGGGTAAGATGTCTTGATTGGAGCCGCCGGGGCAGTGGGTGCTGCCGGTGGCGTGGTGGCCGCAGGTGGGGTAGTGGCTGCCGGCGGTGTAGTGGCCGCAGGCGGGGTAGTGGTCGCCGGTGGTGGTGTTGTCGGTTTTGCGGGTGTTGTGGTTGCGGGCGGAGTAGTTGCGGCGGGTTTCGCAGGCGCAGCCGGTGCACATGCCACAAATACAGACACTATGAGTATTGCAAGGGTAACACAGACTAGAATTAACTTTGTTTTGGACATTTAGTGAACAACCTCCTCGTAATAATTTTGTCCGGTAATATGACAGACCATTATTATAACAGATTTTACAAAATAATTCGGCAACTATTGCAGTAAAATCCATTCGTATTCAGTCATATTTCTTGTTATATCGAAACAATTGACTAACACGTTCGTGCTATCATGTTGGAACGGTGAACTGCTAAATGCGTCCCCAACAGCCGTATCGTTAATACACAGTTGCTCATTTCAATCGCAGCAGGAAATTCTCGTGTAGCATCTGCCCAGAGGTCTGGTCCTTTTTGCCATCCAGGATGATCTCGGTATTGTAGTCATCCAGGAACCTCCAATTGTGGGTATTCCATCCGGCAAACTTGAGATGGTCGCGTTCCACGATTTTCCGAACGCTGAATTCGCATTTTGCTTCGCAGTTATCTTCAACAGCTTTGAGAACCAGTTTTGTGGCCACAGTCTGTCCTGTAAGTTCGTCAAACCTCTCTTCTTCTGTTATTAAATTTACTATTTCCGTGCACAGTATCAGTTTGTTTCCTTTTGCCAGGTAAAAAATGCCTGTATGATCGTTTACCTGGGGTTCAGTCGAAGTCGTCATATGAATGGGGAAAGAGCGCGAAAAAATTCCTGTATATTCCTGGTCGAAAAAACGTCCCCAAGTCCATCCGCCAAAATTACGGTTCATGTCGCAACTGCCCCAATCGTGATCGTGATAGCAAATACCTTTCACCTTCAACTCTTTGCCTTCGATGAATAAGGAACCCTCTGCAATGCCTCTCGGAATTGGCACACACCAGAAATGCTCATCGCCCCCTTCTGAGTATATAGCGCCGGGTGAGATGAAAAAAGGTGGAGCAACTCTGGTCATAATCAGGTTAGCTCCCGCTTTCTTCGAATTCGCGTTAAGCAAGTATCGGTCTCCCTGCTGGCGAAAATGGTGATTTCCTATTTTGACATCGCATATTTTTTCACTTGCAACCGCCTCCCCTGCGCTCACGATGGTTTCCTCATAATAGCGCTCCCCATCAGGATCATAGATGGATATTTCGACGCTGGGGACCCTGGGTTGCTTTAGCCAGTCGCTATAATGCCAGACTGCCACTGCCGTCCAGCCATTATCAAACCTGAAATCACTGTACCACCACTCGTAATACCCTATGCTATTGAGTTTATGGCACCTGTCTTCGGCATCGCTATAAGCAATGTAAGGTATTAAATTCGTCATTCTTTGCCTCTGCTGATTAATCTAAAGCATTGAAAATTCCGATATATCTTTAAATGTATATTACCAGCTGGATTGGTTTGTAAGCAGAAACAGGTCCGTCCAGTTCGAGCCGCCGAAACCGCTGGCCAGCCCCTGCGTCACTTTGCGTGTAATCTGATGCTCGCCGGCATCCCCCCTCAGTTGCAGGGCTGCTTCAGCTACGCGCACAAGGCCGGAATCACCGATCGCATTTGTGCACAGCACGCCGCCTGATGGTGATATGGGGAAAGCCCCTTCCCTATTGGTGAGTCCTTTTTCAACCAATTTCCATCCCTCCCCTTCAGGACAAAGCTGAAAATCCTCTAAAAAGCCTGGATGGAAGAACGGGTTCGGGTCATACATTTCCATGAACTGTATCTCTTCAAGGGGCCTGGTGATATGGTTGCGTTTTAATATGGCTCTCCCTGCCACTATTTCGGTATTTTTTCGCCCACCGTCGTTGTCTCCCAAACCTCCGCCCTCCCCCGCGTGGGATGTAACGTGGTCTTTGATCCATACCGGTTTCTTCGTGATCTTCTTGGCCTTCTCTTCGCTGGCAATGATAAGAGCGCAGGCTCCCAGGCTCGTGGGACAGATCATCAATAGGGTCAACGGGTACAGTACCATCCTGGCATTGAGCACCTGTTCCGGCGTGAATTTCTCACGCATATGAGCGTTTGGATTGCGGGAGGCGTTTTCCGACATGTAAGAACGCACCAATGCTCCAATCTCGATCGGGCAGCCGCTCCTCATCATATAATCAATGGACATGATTGCCAATCCCGAGAGCGCCCCAACCCCAAAATTTCTCATATACGCCGGGTCATACATTGTGGTTATTGCGGGTTGTACCGCTGCTTCGTCGTGTTTTTCCCAACCTATAACCAGTGCCGTATCGCAATATCCGGAAGCAA
>JBEKCL010000285.1:0-3658 GCA_050014895.1 Dehalococcoidia bacterium | reverse complement strand
CGGAAAATAAATTCCGGTAAGTTTTTTCTTTACTTATTCCAGGTAGTCTTTGAGCTTGCGGCTGCGGCTTGGATGGCGCAGCTTACGCAGCGCTTTGGCCTCAATTTGCCGTATACGTTCCCTGGTTAAATTGAACTCCTGTCCAACTTCTTCCAGCGTCCTGGCCCTGTCATCCTCCAGGCCAAATCTCAATGATATGACCTTTCTTTCCCTGTCCGTAAGTTCAGACAACACCTCATTGATCTGTGCCCTGAGCAATCCCATGGCAGCAGCTTCATTGGGAGGCATAGCCAGTTTATCTTCAATGAAATCTCCCAGGTGGCTGTCTTCTTCCTCACCAACAGGCGTCTCCAATGACAGTGGTACCCTGGTAAGTTTCATTATCTCGGTTACCTTTTCTGATGTGATCTCCATTGCCAGTGCAATCTCATCCACATTCGGTTCGCATCCGTTTTCCTGTGTCATTTGCCGTCTTGTCTTCAGCAGCTTGTTGATATTTTCAACCATATGTACGGGTATCCTGATGGTACGCGCCTGGTCGGCGATTGCCCTGGTAACCGCTTGCCTTATCCACCAGGTAGCATATGTGCTGAATTTAAAGCCGCGCCTGTATTCGAATTTATCTACAGCCCTCACGAGACCTATATTGCCTTCCTGAATTAGATCCAGGATAGGCATATGGCGAAGGCTGTATTTTTTGGCAATGCTGACCACCAGTCGCAGATTGGCCTCAATCAAGTGCCTGGCTGATTTATCCGCTTCTTTCCTGACACCCCTGGAATGGGCCTTGAACGAATCTTTCAGCGGGGCCAGTTTCTTCAGCAATTTTGGGTCTACTGGTTTGCCTAAAAACGCTTCGAGTTCATTCCATGAGACACGGTCTCCAATTGATTCGTATGCCTTGGGGGGTAACAGGCGGCTGAATATGGAAATCTCCGTGATATTGTGCCAGACATCGGCCGACTGCTTACCGCAATCTGCGCTTACTGCCTCAACGAAGGTCACATCCACGACGCCGTCCAGTGATTTTCTTAATTCCGGGTTGAGAATTGTACGGCAAAAGCTCTGGGGAGATTCCAGTTTCAGTGTTTTGTAGATGGAACTTATCACAGGATAAGCTGAAACCAGATTCCTGAGGAGTGCTACCATTACACTGATTTCTAGGGCATATTCGTCAGGTTCGGCCCGGCATTGGCTCTCAATTCTAGCGAGGCCCCTACCATCCTCAACCTTTCCAGCCAGGGACCGCTCTTCTATTGCAGTGAGAAGCGAGACTTTCCCGATTTCCTTCAGGTATAGACGTATCGGGTCCTCGAATAAATCGATTTCCACCGGTCCCGGACCGGCTGCAGGCGTGAGCTTACTAAACGAATCCAGTACAATAGGGCCTTCCAGCCCTGTCCCAATGGATACGATATCGTCCCAGAGCGAATTTGCGCTGGCGAATTCTTCTACTTCTTTTTCGTCGAAAACGCCCAGCTCAACTTCATCACTGGTTAAGGACTTATCACCCGGTACTGTTATAAAACGTTCTTCCACAGCGGGTGCTTGTTGTCGTTTCAATTTTTAATATCTTCTCGATCCGCCTTTTCCGCCACCATAACCACCACCTTTCTGGCCGTACGACTGTCTGCCGCCACCGCCGCCGCCTCCTCCACCACCACGGCTTCCACCTTCACCTTTGGGACGGGCGCCATTAACAGTTACAGCACGGCCTTTTATTTGTTTGCCGTTCAGACCGGTGATTGCTGCCTGACCTTCAGTCAATTTGGGCATTTCCACAAATCCGAAACCCTTTGACTGGCCGCTGTAGTTATCCTTGATAATACTAACCGATGTGACCTCTCCGAAAGCTTCGAATTCGGTCTTTAAATCAGCTTCAGTTACCTCGTATGAAAGATTCCCTACGTAAATGTTCATTAATCTAACTAATTCTCCAATATTATTTTTACTTGCAGGTTTTAGCCTGCTTGCCTCTAAGGCAAAGAAATATTATCTCTTCGGCTTAATCGAATTGTAGCAATCGCTGCAATAAACAGGCCTGTCCTGTCGAGGCTCGAAAGGAACTTCAGTTTGCTTGCCGCACTGGGCGCATGTCGCATTGTACATCTGGCGCTGATAACCTCGCCCTGATCCGCCACCGCTGCTGCCACCTCTCGCATTTTTCCTCGCCTGCCTGCAGTCTGGACAGCGCTTAGGTTCATTTGTGAACCCCTTAGTCGCGTAGAACTCCTGCTCCGTTGCGCTGAAAATAAACTCATTGTTGCAGTCAGCGCAGACAACCTTCTTGTCAGTGAAACCCATGGGATGACCTCCTGAATATTTAATTAATTAATGGCTTGAAGTCGGGGTCATCTAAAACTTGAATACTTAAGGCGGGGTAATGCGTTAATGTAATTCAGTTAGCAACAACCTGAACTAAACCACCTTCTTAATAATACATTAAAAAGTATCCCCCAGCAAGCTTTACGCTATCTCTATGGGAAATACACGGTACCCGGCCGAACTGATTTGCGTAGATTTAACGTATCCACCATCATCTGTTATACTCGAACTTTGAAATAAATTTATGGGTGATATAAGTTTTTCAAAACGTTATGTAATCCCATGCCTTGTGCTATTGCTCCAATCAATGTTCCTGTGGGCGGTGCTGACATATATAACCATATACTGGATAGACCTTGGCTTCAGCCACATGCAGGTCGGAATCTTCGTCTCTGTATTTCCCCTAACATCCCTGGCCCTGATGATTCCCTTTGGCCTGTATGTCGACCGTATATCACCTAAGAAACTGGTGATTGCCAGCCAGTTTATCTTTGGCCTTTCCATAGCCGGACTCATGATGAATCATGATCTCTGGCCTACGATGCTATTTCTGGTCATAGGAGGGATCGGCAACTCCCTTTTCAGCAACGCTCTCCCTGCTCTTTTCTATAAGACATTGGGCAGCGAGGTCCGTGGGTTCAAACTGGGCGTTTTCACTGCCGCCACACTGGTTGGCTACGGGCTTGGCCCTCTGCTGGCAGGTTACATCCTGGAGTCGGCTGATATGCAGGCAGTGTTCATTTTTGCATTGGCCGGCATTGTCCCTCTCCTTATCATGAGCCTTTTCCTGGCAGATGTGCCAGGCACATCCGTAAAACTCTCCGACTATAAAGCCGACCTTTCCAACAAATCGGTTCTGGCATTTATCATCCTGGTATTTTTCTTTTCCTTGCATGCCGGGCCGGAACAAACGAGCTTTAGCCTTTTCTTAAATAAAGACATAGGATTGGATAAAGAAGGGGTAGGGTGGGTGTACTTTATACATGCTAATGTAATGGCCTTGCTTTCAGTCGTCAACGGTATCATCAGCGACAGGGTCAATGCCAGGGGCCGCGGCCTGTCAGCGTTTTTCTATGCGGGCATCTTCATTTCGGGTGTTGCCAATATCTCACTATTCCTGGCAACCAGCTTCGGGACCGTTCTGGCCACGCGCCTCAGCCATGCAGTTGGAGACAGCATTGTTTTAGTGACCAGAAGCCTGATCATTTCAAATCTCTTTGTCACAACACGTATGGGTGGAAATCTCGGCGTCCTGACCACGACGATAACGCTGGCAACCCTGGTAGGATCAGTCTTCAGCGGCGCGGTCCCAGGATATGTAACAGGTTTCGTA
>JBEKCL010000284.1:0-3675 GCA_050014895.1 Dehalococcoidia bacterium | reverse complement strand
GTCGGTCATGTGCACCTCCATGAGAAAAGGTAATTGAGACATAAATTCGCCCCGCCCCGGTCTCTCTACCTCACTATTACCACTTCGAAAAGAGCGTTGCAACAATAAAAACAAAACAGAAAAAGCTTGCGCTCCTTGATTACAGGAAGCAGTCGTCTACTGATCGATCGCGCATACGATTCCGCAGCCGCCGGATCCGGGAAGCTGGATAAGGCGATCTGGCGCATAACGGGAAACCCTGAAGAGAACAGTTTGAGGAAGGTCTGACTCAGCTCGTTTTTCATCTCCTTGCGAGCCGTTTCCATGAATTGATCGACACGCGAGTGCATATCAGACCTCCTTCCCGTTCCCGGCAAGGAAGCTGGCGAGATGCGTGGCCCGCGTGCCGGGATGATTGCGGTGCAGGTATCCGCTGATATTCAGCAGACAACCAGGCTCGCATAGAAGAAGGATTTCGGCCCCCGTGTTTATGAAATTCCGGGCCTTGTCCTTGACCATCGCCTCGGATATCTCCGGGTAGCCCACAGCGAACTCGCCTCCAAAACCGCAGCATGCTGTTGAATCGTTCAAATCTACATACTGAGCGCCTTTTGCACCACTGATGAGCTTCTTGGGTTGGCCGGATACACCCAGTCCCCTCAGGACGTGACATGACTCGTGGTAGGCGACCTTGCGCTCGAAGGAAGCGCCGACATCGGTTACACCGAGTTTATCCACGATATATTGGCCCGGTTCATAAACCCTGCCGGCGAGGCTGTTTGCGCGATCGCACCAGGAGGGCTCGTCTTCGAGGAGTTCGGGATAATGGTATTTAACCATGCAGACACAAGAGCCTGCCGGACTCACTATGCATTCGTCTTTACCGAACACCTCTATAAAGTGTTTGGCTGCACGCTTCGCCTGGTCGCGGTATCCGGCATTGAATAGGGGCTGCCCGCAGCAGGTCTGTTCGGGATGATATAGAGGCTTTTCACCCAAACGCGAAAGCAGCTTGTATGTCGCTGCGCCTATCTCCGGCAACATGATGTCCACGGTACACGGGATGAACAGGGACACCTCACAATATCCGCCCAAGGTAGCGGAGCACATACAGGACCGATGCTCTTGCTACCCTTATTCTTCCAGTATTGCTTCAATCAAATGCGGTCCTGATTCTTTCAGGGCAGCTTTGAATTCCCTGGCTAATTCCTCTGCGGTCGTGACAGAAGCAGCAGGTACCCCCATACCCCGGCTCAAGCCTACCCAGTCCAGTGCCGGGTTAGTGAGATTCATCAGCGCTCTGGCTTCAGCTCCAAGGGAAGTATATCCGGCCGCCAGACATTCGAGTTCGATTATCAAATATTTACGGTTCGAACAGATAACCGTTATGACGTTCGCTTTTTCATGGGCCTGAGACCACAGCGCCTGAATTGTGTACATGGCGCTTCCGTCAGCCTCAATATTTATTACCTTTCTGTCGGGGCAGGCAAGTGCAGCACCAAGCGCTAAAGGCATTCCATGACCGATGGCCCCTCCTGTCACATTAAGCTGGCTATACGGTTTCAAAAAGGGCGCATATGAATAGTAAGGTGCGGTTGACGATACGCCTTCATCAACAACGATGCAATGTTCCGGCTGCATGGCGGCAATCGTGGCGCACATTTTTTCTGCATTCAATGTGCCCGAAGGCAGCTCCGGCAAGGCATACTGCGCAAGGATCGAGCCGGTTTTGTTCTTACCGGTTTCAGCATCCAGCGCCCGGGCCAGTTCTTCCAGCACGACCGCAACATCCTGTTTATCCGTATCAATTCTGAAATGGCATTGTTGATCGTTAAGCAGAAAGCTTCTTCCATCCCGATAGCCGAAAAAAGCCACAGGTTCATTGGTTCCCGCCAGAATTAATGTATCGTAAATACCAAGGAGCGCTCGTGCCTGTCCCGGGACATAAGGGATAGGTCTTACTATAGGCAGGCCTTCGCCGCTGTCAACGTACGCAGGAAAGGTGATCCTTAAAAGACCGCATCCTGTTTTTACCTGAATCTCGGCCGCTGCCGCCAAGGATGGTTTGCGCAAGGCTCGCCCGCCCAAAATGAGCGCCGGTTTCTGTGCTTCTTTGAGAAGTTTGCGGGCGGTGGCAATCGTCGCCTGATCGATTCGATCAAAAGCGAATTCCGGCAGCGTGATTTTATCCGATTTGTGTTCTGCCCACTGGTGATCCGCAGGAACAACCAAAGTCGATACTTGACCGTAGAGTGAAGCGGCCAGTCCCTCGGCCACGTCACGCGATAATGCTTCCACCGATGCACTCTGCCTATACCAGCCGGAGACGGTCCGGGCAAGGGATGCTATATCCATATTCAGGGGAGGATCGGCATTAAGATGCCAGGTAGCATGTTGGCCGATGATATTCAGAATGGGAGATCGGGCGCGTTTAGCATTGTGGAGATTGGCGATACCGTTGGCAAAGCCGGGGCCGAGATGCAATAAGGTAAGAACGGGTTTTTGCTTCATCCGCGCGTAGCCATCGGCCGCACCGGTGCATACGCCTTCAAAAAGCCCCAGCACGGGACGGATACTTTTGACCGTATCGAATGCTGCAACCAGCGGCAATTCGGTGGTTCCCGCATTGGCAAAACAGATTTCCACACCCGCATCCGCTGCCGTACTTAGGATGATTTCCGCACCGGTCATGATAAGTCACCTCTCTTCTTTATTGTTCGGGGCGTCCACGAAAATCGCGTCCGCACCCGCTTCCCTACCGAGCGCTCAGGGTCAAATCTTTATCCTTGACTTAGGGCGCCCCTTTGAGCAGTTCTACCTCTCATTCATTACCACCACTAATGCGGCATTGCAAGAAACATCTTGCGATAACACAATAAAAACAAAACCGTGAAGTAAGGAAGAAGTGCCCGGCAGCTCCCCGCCTGTGGCCGGAAGGGCGTGGGTCGTGCCATTTTTTTGGGAAAACCGGAAAAAAGTGCCTTCTGTCAGTCCTGGTTGTCATCTCTCCTTGTCACCCCTGGTTGTCGCCCCTCCATGTCACTTTGACAGGGCAGGGCGAAACATGGATAATCTTATGAGACCGGGCAATGATTTTGAGAGGTCTGGAGAGATGACGTAGCCCGGCCCGTTTGAGCCGGTTTCCAGAGATTCCGTAGAGACAGTTCAAGACCGTAACCCCCTTTTCTGGCCCCCGACGGCACGGCTTTTCCCACATAAATGGGGCTATTGAATAGACCGTTTCGGTGAGTCTCTGCGATCGGTTCGTAGAGAGGGAAACTGCCGACGTAGTATATTTCAGAGGGCATACTCATGACAGGTTTGTTGATAGTAAATAAGAAGGAGAAGGTCAGGATGGATTTCATAGACCCTTCAGATAGACCTGGTATAGCTGTCATATTTGAAAGAATATGACTGTAGAGATATTCCTTGGTTCTCCTTTCAGTTATAAACAGAATAGATAGAAGATACCTTTCCGGTAGAAGTACCAGTAACTGATAGGTTAGAGCTATAGTAACACTCGTCGTGAACTGGTTGAGACCCAGAAAGGAAAGGGTCGATAGTATCGATCCACGGAGTACCATCGACCATGGGTAACATGTTAATATTATTAATAAAAGTAATGTTAGGGCCGATAGGGCCGATACTTTGTTACTTTATAGGAAAGAAAATAAGAAGGGAAAGGGGGGCATAAAA
>JBEKCL010000283.1:0-3680 GCA_050014895.1 Dehalococcoidia bacterium | reverse complement strand
AGCTGTGCGGCGACCTTTCCTACTACGGCGCTGGCTGCCAGTCCGTTGGCCGAAAGAGCGCTGCCTGCATTAAATCCGAACCAGCCGAACCATAATAAGGCTGTTCCCAGCACTACATAAGGTATGCTGTTCGGCTCCATTACCTCTCTCTCTTCAAATCCTCGTCGGGGACCCAGCACCATGGCGAGCGCCAGGGCTGCAAAACCGGCATTCACATGGACGACGGTACCGCCGGCAAAATCCAGCACACCCAGGTTGGCCAGCCATCCGCCGCTGCCCCATACCCAATGTGCTACGGGGCAGTACACAACTGTAAACCAGATGACTGAGAAAATCAGCAGTCCGCTGAACCTTATGCGTTCCACCACACCACCGGTTATAAGCGCCACGGTGATGATAGCGAAAGCGCCCTGGAACATCATGAACAGGAAATGCGGGACTGTAGTAGCGTAAGTACTGGACGGCTCCATTCCAACATTCATCAAGCCTGCCCATTGCAGCCCGCCGAATATCCCCTTGAAGTCAGGGCCGAAACTTACGCTGTAGCCGTAAAATGCCCAGAGAATAGTTATCAATCCGAGCATTACGAAACTCATCATGAGGGTGGAGAGAAGGTTTTTTTGCCTGACCATACCGCCATAGAAAAAGGCCAGGCCGGGTGTCATGAGTAGTACGAGTGCCGTGGAAATGAGAAGCCATGCAGTATCGCCGGAGTTAATCTGCACATTACCCTCCTATTTAGTTTTCTAACCAAATAGAAGTTAATCTGCACATTAACTTCCTTTCAGTACAACTAATATATAGGCGAATTGTTACAAATATGTTACATTGTAATGAAATAACAAAGAAGGGATGCCCGGTGCAGCGGGCATCCCTTCTCAGGAAAACAGCGTTATTTAACGGTTACGCAAACGTCCCCGCTGTCGCTGGTCCTGACTCTGTAGGCGTTCTCGACCGGGAGAACGAATATCATACCGTCGCCCTCCCTGCCGGTCTTGGCCGCCCGGCAGATGGTTTCGACGGCCGGTTGGCACTCTTCGTCCGACAGTACCAGTTCGATTTTGATTTTGGGCAGAAAATCCACCCGGTATTCGCCCGCACGCCATTGAAGCGCGATTCCCTTTTGCCTGCCACGCCCGCTGACATGAGTCACGGTCATGCCGAGCATTCCTTTGGCCGACAGGGCGTCTTTGACTGCATCCAGTTTTTCAGGCCTGATAATAGCTTCAATTTTCTTCATTATGAGATACCTCCATAAGCATTTTCCCCGTGCTGTGATATGTCTAGACCCACTGCTTCTTCTTCTTCCTTTACTCGCAGACCCATGGTTGCCTTAAGCGCTTTGGCCAGTAGCCAGGATACTCCGAAAGAGAAAACCATAGTTGCGGCAATTGCCAGTATCTGGATGAAGACCTGTTTCCAATTTCCATCGATAAGGCCGGAACCCGCCGGATTGACTGCAGTGGTGGCGAAAATTCCTGTTGCCAGGGCGCCCCAGGTCCCGCCCATGCCGTGGCAGGCGAAAACGTCCAGTGACTCATCGACTTTATTGGCCTTTGCTCTCCATACCATTACATAGTAAGAGATTATTGAGCCGATGGCTCCGATCGGGATAGCTGCCCACGGCTGTACGAAACCGGCAGCGGGGGTGATGGCTACCAGGCCGACTACTGCGCCGGTTGCTGCGCCCACCACTGAAGGTCTGCGGTGTATCCACCCGAGGACCATCCAGGTTAACCCGGCTGATGCTGCCGCCGTGTTTGTTGTAATGAATGCGCTGGAGGCAAGACCACCGGCTGTAAGAGCACTCCCTGCGTTGAATCCGAACCAGCCGAACCATAGGAGCGCTGCGCCGAGCACGACATAGGGAATATTATTGGGCTCCATGGTCTCGCCCTCCTTGAATCCCCTGCGGGGGCCGAGCACCATCGCCAGTGCCAGCGCTGAAATGCCTGCATTAACATGCACAACTGTGCCCCCTGCGAAATCGAGGGCTCCCATCTGTGCAAGCCAGCCGCCGCTGCCCCATACCCAGTGTGCAATTGGGCAGTAAACAAGTGTGAACCAGAGTGCTGCAAATGCCAGAAGTGCGCCGAATTTAATTCGTTCTACCACCGCGCCGGTCCACAGCGCCACCGTGATGATGGCAAAAGTGGCCTGGAAGGCCATGAAGGCAAGGTGCGGAACGGTTACGGCATATACGGTCGAGGGGTTCTGGCCTACCCCCATCAGTCCGAACCAGGAAAAGTTACCGATCAGGCCTTTGACGTCCGGTCCGAAGGCCATCGTATATCCATAAATTACCCAGAGTACGGATATCATACAGAGGATGGCAAAACTCATCATTATGGTCGATAGAAGGTTCTTCCTTCTGACCATCCCGCCGTAAAAGAAGGCCAGGGCGGGCGTCATGAGCATAACGAGCGCAGTTGAAACGAGTATCCACGCTGTATCGCCCGAATTCATGGGGTATACCTCCTTTAAATTTTATAGAGGTAGTCTAAAGGAGGCAGGTTTCGGGGTTGTTACGTTGATGTTAAGATTTTGTTACAGGATCGGTCACTCGGAAGGAGTGGCATCCTTGAACTTGTAACCGATATTTCTGACAGTGTCGATAAAGGAATGCTCGGGATCTTCAATCTTGCTGCGCAGCCGCCTTATATGTACATCCACGGTCCGGTCTCCTCCATAATAATCATAGCCCCATATCTCATTAAGTAAGGCTTCGCGGGTAAAGACCTTTCCCTTGTTGGTGGCCAGCAGTTTCAGCAGTTCGTATTCTTTGAAAGTCAGCGCCAGCAGTCTGCCTCCTACCTCGACTTCGCATCTAACTGGATCAATGGCCAGGTCCCCTACCTTTATTATTGTGTCTTCTTTGGCCCTGTTCGCCTTGGCCGCTAGCCTTCGTATCCTGGTGGATAGCTCGTCCAGGTTCCATGGTTTCATGATAAAATCATCCAGTCCCAATTCTGCAATGACTGTATGCAGGGTTGAAGTAGAGACAAGCCCAACTACTGGCAAAAGCCGTCTTAGCTTGAGTTTTCTGAACCATCTCCAGGCTGAATCACCCTGGGAAGAGATGGCTGAAATGTCAACCAGTACTACGCTGAAAGACTGTCGAAGGTCCTGCTCGATGACATCGTCTGCATAGATGCAGGCTGTGCATGAGAATCCCATGCGGCTTAGTCCCGCGCTCAGGTCCCTCACCCTGTCCATGTCGTTGGTTACCAGCAATATATTGTTCATAGGTATGCTCGCAATTATAATAGTTCCCCGACGGGCTTTAACTTGGCGAACTCCATCATTCCGCTCATGGCCCTGGTGGTCACCTGGATGCCGGCTTCTACTGCTGCCGCCACCGGGTTGAGCCCGCTCAATGTGACTAACCCGACTTTCTCATGGTTAAAAGGCACCTCGCAGATCCTTTCTCCCGGCCTGGCCAGGGCCGCGTAACTTATCAGATCGCTGTTTTTCATGCGTTGCAGAAGCTCATCGGCCTTATTAACGGAGAGCATTGGTATCTCGTGATAACCGGCCAGCACCTTGCCTTCCTGGTATTTGAACAGCGACACGCAGCGGTTGTTGGCATTGCGGTAAAAGCGTCCCATCCGATCCTGCATCGGATGCGGGCACGGAAACGAATGCTTGCGCAGAAACGAAAGCAAATCGATTTCGCGCTT
>JBEKCL010000282.1:0-3737 GCA_050014895.1 Dehalococcoidia bacterium | reverse complement strand
GCAAGATGTGCCTCCTTTTAAAGAGATAAACCAAAAAGTTTATTCAGTTAAGTAGCACATTTTAGCACTTATGTCACTTGATTTGTTAATATATCTGACTTTTCACTAAACAGGCTTTACAAATATCTTTACATAGAACCGGACTTATTCCATGGCAACTCCTGTGCTCCTCCCCAATCTGTCGGAGTGGGGGTGGATATCAAGTTTTAGTGTCCTTTACCGCAAAGAGATGGTTGAAAACATCAATTTAAAGCCCAAATCCACGATATCTTAGTTTGAACAGGCGCAGCAAGCCCCAACAATCACGTCCAAACCGCCATACTTGTAAATCAAATTAAGCCATTATTCCAATGCCAATCTAAAAAAGGGATTTACTTAATGATAATTCAGCTATGTGATAGCTGGTCCATAAAGCGATTTCCCTTCAGGTCCACTGCAAACCCTATTTTTCAAAAAACACCCTAGCAACTAAGGAGTGTAAGTAACTAGGTCATAATGCGGGCCTTTCGGTTCTCGCAACCTTCTGTTATTATTATGCAACTATTGGGGAGTTGCTGCAATAAAAATGCTTTAACATAAAAATGCTTTAAATAGAGTCCACCGCGCTTACCTGTCGCACCGTAGGAAGAAGATGTCTGTAATTCATGATGCTCAAGTATGATGTAGGGTTAATCAGCATGCTACCTTCCCGCCGCCCCGAATAAATAATACCTGATTCAGTGACATTACATCCAATAAGTTGTCGATTACAACATCTAACTAATTGAAGTTATTTGACAAATCAGCTATTATATCACCCACAAAAACTCACTTGGCGGGTGAAACCATGCAGCGTTTTCAAATCGAGATATCCAAGGACGAGAGCTACACCTCCCACTCCGGAGTGGCCCTGGTGGGCCTGGCTGTGAACCGTTTCACCAAGCTGGTGCCTGCTCTTGCCAAGGCGGCTCCCCTGCAGGCAGGCGGCATCTCTCATGCCGATGTTGTCCGCAGTTATCTGGGGGTTCTTTCTCTTGGCAAGAACGATTACCAGGCCGTTGTCCAGCATCAGGCTGATACCTATTTCAAGAAGTCACTGGGCCTTGCCAGGGTGCCATCGGAGCCAACGCTGCGCCAACGCTTTGATGAGCATGCGGAAGCTTTTCTTGCTCCGGTCTCCTGGGCGACCGTCGAGTTCCTGAAGAACGGCAAGGTGCTATTCTCTCCTTTGAAGACCGGCCATGTTCCTCTTGATATCGATGTCTTCACCATGGACAACTCGGCCACCTGCAAAGAGGGAGTGTCCCGCACCTACATGGGTTTTGACGGCTATGCCCCCATTGCTGCCTACTTGGCCAACGAAGGGTGGTTAATCCATTGGCAGCTACGTCCCGGTTCGCAACACTCCCAGAAGGAGTACATTCCGTTCCTGCAGACAACCCTGGCTCGGGTGCGGCAAGTCTACCAGGGGAAACTGTTGGTGCGCAAGGATTCAGCCCATGATGCCCTGGATACCCGGATTGAGCTTGCCCGTCATGACGATGTTGATTACCTCATCTCCTGGAATCCCCGCAAGGCCGACAAAGTAGCCTGGCGCAAGCGGGCTTTTGCTGAAGGGACCGTCACCTCGCCCCGGCCTGGCAAACGGGTTGCCTTGATGAGTGTCTATGAAACCAATACCTATCAGGACGAGAACGGCAAGGAGTGCAAACTTATATCCCGCCTGGTGGAGAAGGTCACTGAACGGGAGACTGACAAAAAGGGACAGCGGCTGCTGATCCCCGAAATCGAACTCCAAGGGTGGTGGACCTCGCTTGGCCTGCCGGAGCAGGAGGTCATCTCCCTGTACCGCGATCACGGCACCAGCGAGCAGTTCCATTCCGAACTCAAGACCGACATGGACCTGGAGCGGCTGCCGTCTGGAAAGTTTGCCACCAACGAATTGATCTTTGCCTGTGCCGCGCTGGTGTACAACATCCTGCGCTTCATCGGTCAACTGGGGCTGATCGGCAACCGGGTTCCGGTCAGACATCCGGCCAAACGCAGAAGGATCAGAACTGTCATCCAGGAGCTGATGTACTTTGCCGGGAGACTTATCGCCACTGGCAGACGGTTCAAGCTCCGCTTCAGCAGGCATGTGGAAATTCATGCCGAAGCCTTCATGCGAGTCTATGAGCGGTTAGCCTACGGCTAATCAAGAGAATCGGCGTGGATAGCTTAATCCCAGGCATCTCAAGAGAGAGGCACATGACCTCTTGCCCTGAAATCAGGGGAAAGGGTATGAAATGGTTCGGTTGACAAAGAACAGGGCTTACAGGCCAAACTGAGAAGCCAAATTTTACATGACTCACCCCAGCCAAGGTCAAAAATGACCCCCGCGGGGGATAAAACCCATCCAATCAATAATCGGTCACGGATTCAGGACAATATCAGAATCATTGTCAGTTACCATATTCATTGATGATACACTCCCTCTCCTTGTAGGTGCCGCGACCCATGAACGATCTACACATCTTCTCTTTCTCTCTCATCTACAGCACACATTGCTGTTTCATAAGAAAGTTCGCCTTCCTTATAGAACCGGGGAAAGCAATAACCCACTTATTTTCTTATCTCGGTCATCGTATAGTGTTTCTGAAGAAATTTCAACATTATAACTAATTAACAATAGTAAAAAGATGGAAGCTTGGGGGGTTCGTTGATATCCTGAAGAGGATAGACGAAAACTTTGGGGGGTATTGGTGAAGGGTATTTGAGAATTCCAGTTAATATAAAAAGAGGCTAACATTTTGCTAGCCTCTTTTCTATTGTGCTTACATTGTGCTTAATCCCAATAGAAAGGGGTTAGCAATTTTAGCTAACCCCCTGCTTTAATTGATGGATATGAACGGGATCGAACCGTCGACCTATGCGTTGCGAACATAGCGATATACACGTTTCCAAGTGTTTTTTTATGTGTCCAAATGTTCCATTATTCACACCTATCATATTGACATATCGACTAAATAAGGCTATTATTCTCCTCATCTTATTTCATCTTTTTTCACCGCAGCGCTTCATTTTACTACGGCACTACTACGGCACGGCATCCATGCCGTAGTAAATCTGTGGGGAGGATCGCCATGAAGAAAATGATCTTTACAGACATTTTCATCAGGAATCTGAAGCCGGAGGGGAAGAAAATCATCCGGAGTGAGGGGAATGGCTTCACCCTGAGAGTCATGCCTTCCGGAGTCAAGTCATTTCTGTATATCTACAGCATAGACGGCCGCCGCCGCGAGATGTCCCTGGGTTCCTATGACCCGAAGTTTTCAGATGATAAAGGGAGGGGCAGCCTGGCGGTGGCCCGTGATATGTTCGAGGAGGCTCGGCGCAAAGTCAGGGACGGCATAGATCCGCTCGAAGAGCAGGAGCAGGCGGCACTGGAGCAGCGCCTGGCCCCGACAGTCAAAAAGCTGGTTTCGGAATACCTGGACAAACACGCCAAGGCCAACAAGAAATCCTGGCGCGAAGATCAGCGATGCCTGGAGAAGGAGGTCATTCCGATCTGGGGGAACCGCAAGGCCAAGGATATCCGGAAGCGCGACGTGATAATAACCCATTCAGCCATTGCGGGAACCGGCTTGAGCCGATTCAATTTCAAGGAGGATGATGTCTTGCTCGAATCCGTCTCGAGTGTAGGTGTAGCGGACTGAGGCCTTCAGACCATCGAACGCGTCTTCATAAAGCACCTGGTTCGGCGGGAGGATTTCGCCCTG
>JBEKCL010000281.1:0-3767 GCA_050014895.1 Dehalococcoidia bacterium | reverse complement strand
GCGACACTTACAGGTGTGATGCTCACCCTGGGCAATGTCGGCGCGATACTCGCGTCCGCACCGCTTGCGTTTCTGGTGGGTATCGTCGGATGGCGGAATTCATTCTTATGGCTGGGCGCTTTTATGGTCCTCATATCTATCGTCGACTACCTGATCGTCCGAAATAAACCGGCCGATATGGGTTACCCGACAGTCTCGGAGATCGACGGCATCGATTACTACCCGGCACAGACTGCCGCGCAGAAGACGACGTTCAAAGAGAATTTCTTTAAATTGCTAAAAATGAAGAACTACTGGCTGATATCCCTCTATGCCTTTGTGATCTACGGTACGGTCATGGGATTTCAGGGACTCTGGTTCATTCCCTATGCGCAGCAGATATACGGTATGCCCAAGCAGCAGGCGGCCAACATGCTCATGTTCTGGCCAATAGGAATGGCTCTCGGATGCTTTGCGGCCGGTTACGCTTCCGACCGTATTCTTAAGTCACGCAGGAGCACATCTTTCTGGGGCATGCTTATCTACGTTGCCACCTGGATACCGATAGCTTTCTTTACCGGATCGATCCCCGTTGCGTGGTTTTATCCCTTGTTATTTGTCATGGGCTTTTTCTGTGGAGCGTACGTGCCTAATTATGCGCACATCGCCGACGGTCAGCCGACCAGCTTCATGGCGACGTCGAACGGGATGCTGAATATATGGTACTTCGTAGGAGGGGCTTTATATCAGGCATTGATGGGCGTGGTGCTTGACTTCTATGGAAAGGTTAACGGCAAATTCCCGGTGGAAGCATACCAGGCAACCTTTATGTTCTGTGCGGCATCGCTGGTAGTAGGCGCCGTAGCGATGTACTTCACAACGGATTCGAAGCCAATCATCGTAAAGAAATAGGCGCAAGAATAGCACGAATTCTCCACATGGGGGGTATGGCAGACTGATTGCACGGCATAGGCGGGTTTCGGTTATTATCGGAAGCCCCCATGCCCCCTTTAATGTTAACGTCCTTGATTGTTCTTTGAAAAAGCCTAAGTAAAAAGATTCGCAAGTCTATCCCTCCGGATATGTTCTTCCGGACAGGGATTGTATTTTGCTGCGCCCGCCCGAGACGTCACTGATATGCAGTTTTCATTCGCGTAACAGTATGACTGCTTTTCTGTCAGCCCGTTGCTTAACTTTTTTTGCAATGTGAATTAATCTTTTCGATTGATTGTGACTGGCGGCGCGTTCGGACAGTATTCGGGAATGAGCCGATAATAATTTAGCATGCCAGAGGGACGGGCAGGAGGAAGAAAAGAAAAAAAGTGTTGTTGCATATAATGCCATGCCCTACAGTATCCGCCCTGCATTCTGCACATTTGTTAACACAGTTGCAGGAGAATAAAAACTGATAAGGCATCTTGCGTATATTCTATGCAAAATAACTCTTAACATAGTCGGGAGTGAATATTTTTATGGAAATTGTTGTGTGTGTAAAACAGGTACCTGATACCACGGAAGTTAAAATTGATCCTGTTACCAATACATTGATCAGGGAGGGAGTCCCAAGCATTGTCAATCCCTTCGACAAATTTGCCCTCGAAATCGCACTGCAGCTTCGAGACAAGCATGGCGGAAAGGTGACGGTGATCAGCATGGGACCGCCCCAGGCCTCAGCGGCCCTGCGGGAATGTATCGCCATGGGCGCCGATGAAGCGATTCTCTTAAGCGACAGGGCGTTTGCCGGTTCCGATACGCTCGCCACATCCTACACATTGTCTCAGGCAGTGCGTAAAATCGCCAACTACGATCTGGTCATTTGCGGGAAGCAGGCAATTGACGGAGATACTGCCCAGGTGGGACCGGAGATGGCGGAACATCTTGGCATCGGCCAGTTGACCTACATCAGTGCGATCGAATTTGACGGGGAAAAGGTTATTGCCCACCGTGAACATGACGAAGGATACGACGTCATAGAGGCAAAACCGCCCCTTGTAGTTACCATCATAAAACTGCCTATAGACCCCCGCATTCCCACGGTGAAGGGCACGGCAAAGGCATACCGGACGGAAGTCCCCGTGTGGACTGCCGCCGACATTGCCATAGATCCTAAATCCGCAGGCCTGGAGGGCTCGCCGACGCTCGTAAAGCGCATATTTACTCCTGAGCGGCGCAGCAAGGGTGAATTGATTCAGGGCGACGCCAAAGAGGCCGTCGATTTGCTTGTCGACAAGCTGAGGCAGGCCAAGATACTATAGTCGAGGAGGAAGCAGTTAAATATGTCTGTTAAGATATTATCGGATGAATGCATAGGTTGTCAGACGTGCATCGACAGTTGTCCATACGGCGCAATTGTCATGAAGGATGACAAAGCCGTTCTCACGGAAGCTTGCACATTCTGCGGCGCGTGCGAAAGCAGCTGTCCCGTTTCCGCCATTGTAGTCGAGCGGGAAAAAGCGGAAGATACGATAGACATCAGCGCCTACAAGGGCGTCTGGGTATTTATAGAGCATCGTGAAGGTCGTATACGCAACGTGTCGCTGGAGCTTGTCGGCGAGGGCAGGAAACTCGCCCAGGAGCTCGGCGAGGAGATATCTGCCGTGCTCATCGGCGACAATGTACTCGAATTGAGCAAGGAGCTTTTTGCCAGCGGCGCCGACAATGTGTACCTCGTTGAAGGCAGCGCTTTTCATAACTATTCAACAGACGCGTATTCAATCGCCTTTACGCACCTGATCAGGAAGCATCTTCCGTCCGTCATCTTATTGGGCGCAACCAATGACGGGAGAGATCTGGGACCCCGCGTGGCAGCGAGGATCAAGACGGGGCTGACTGCCGACTGCACGAATCTTTCCATAGATTCTGAAACCAGGCTCGTCGCATGGACGAGGCCCGCTTTCGGCGGCAACATCATGGCCACAATCTTTTGCCCGGACAACCGCCCGCAGATGGGAACAGTGAGGCCCAAGGTCTTCAAGAAGCCCGTGCCTGACTACAGCCGCGCGGGAAAAATAATCCGGGAAGAGCTGGCAATAAATGAGAAGGATATACGCACGAAGCTTGTCGATGTCGTCAAGGTGTGCACGTTCACATGCAATCTCGAAGACGCGGAGATAATCGTATCCGGCGGTCGCGGCCTCGGAAAGCCGGAAGGCTTCAGGATGGTTGAGGAGCTTGCACAGGTTCTGAAAGGCACCGTCGGGTCATCCAGGGCGGCTGTTGACGCCGGCTGGATGCCATATCCACACCAGGTTGGTCAAACAGGGAAAACTGTGGCGCCAAAAATCTATATTGCTTGCGGCATATCCGGCGCCATTCAGCATCTTGCCGGGATGCAGACGTCTGATGTCATAATTGCCATCAATAAAGACCCAGATGCGCCCATCTTCAAGGTGGCAACATACGGAATAGTCGGCGATGTGTACGAAGTCGTTCCGGCATTGACCGCCAAGTTCAAGGAGGTACTCCAGTCGTAAGAGTAATCGGTGTGCACCTGCACGTCTGGTAAGGTTTTTTGACAACAACAAATATCATATTTTACGAGGAGGGCAATCTATGAATTTTACTGTATCACCAGAAAATGAAGGCATCCGCAAGATGGTGCGGGAATTTGCGGAGAAGAAACTTGCTCCGACTATTGTGGAGCGTGATGAGAAAGAGCTGTTCGACCGAAGCATATTTGATGAAATGGGTAAATTGGGCCTTATGGGTCTTCCGTATCCCGAAAAGTATGGTGGAGGCGGCATGGACTTCATCGCCTATGCCATTGCAATTGAGGAAATTTCACGCAT
>JBEKCL010000280.1:0-3791 GCA_050014895.1 Dehalococcoidia bacterium | reverse complement strand
GAGTTTCGATTTGAGCTTAAGAATAAAGTATTTTACGGGTCCTGTCAAAAATAATATGGAAAACCGCCATACCGGCAAGTTCCGTTAACCACCGCGCAGCGGTTTAGTGCTATCCATAATACCCGTTAGGCTAATAATCGGAAGTCTGATGCAAGAGATCCATTGTGACAAGCACTAAAGATGTTACGTAAACTGATGGATATGCTGCCTGGCGCTGACAAGGAGAGTTCGATGGATTATCAAAAAGCGCTTGAGGAATTGAAGACAAAACTTATTAATGACCCCGATAATGATGAGTTAATGAGCAAGGTAGCAAGCGCTCAAATGGAAGCGCATGACTTTCAAGGGGCATTGATAACGTTAAGAGAAGCCGTAAAGCTAAAGCCAAACACTCAGACGATGACTAATCTGGGATATTTTTTAACCTATGAAGGAGAACCGTTCGATGCTGGATGGCAAGTCCAGGAAGAAAAGGCCATCATGTATCTCAAAGAAGCCTTAAAACTTTGCCCCAAGACACACCATGCCTATTCTCTCTTGGGAGAAGTCTATTTAAAAGTAGGAAGGTATTGTGACGCCGAGACTGTACTGAAACAGGCCATTGCTTTTTGCGGCACCTTTGCCAACCAGAATAACCTGGGCGTGGCTTTATTTTACCAGGGCCAATACGAGCAGGCGGCGGAGCGTTTCCTTCGCTCTTATGCTTTGAGGAGCGACCTTAACCAGTGCTGGCATCCCTATGAGTCCTATGGTTTTTGCCTGGCCAAGTTGGGCAAGGAGCAGGAAGCGCTTTCAGTAGCTGGATACTTGTTGCGGCAGGGCAGGAGCAACTACGATATTTATTTGGATAGAGTCGCCAAGATATTTTATCAGGTTGATGACCTTGAAAACTGTGGCGCCGCTCTATCTCTAGCAATTGAGCATAAATATTCTTTAGCTCCAGACGAGCTCAGCATGCGTATATATACATTCAGGGAAACGCATCAAGTCAACATGGCAGAGGATGCATACAGAGAAGCAATAGCATACCGCGAAGAAAAGATTGCCGAATTATTACAATTGGCAGAACCCAATCCAGATTACCTGATTAAGTTGCGGGCGGAAATACAAAGCATACAAGATAAACACGAAAAAATACTGTATGGGCTAAAGCCCTGTATAAAATTCATCCCGTCCATTGAGGGAGATTGTTACCTGTTCGGCTGTCTCAGGCATAATAATCCATATTAGCTTCGGGCAATAGGGCCAAGCTAACATATTTTTCACCCTATGGTGTGGACGTGGTTATGATTAAGAACAAGATTTCTCAAAGAAATCCATTTATCCTTGTTAGAACGTTAGCAATAGTGCTTGCTTCTTTTGCTATATTAATATTAATTTTATTGCATTTTGCTATTGCAATTAATGACAATGAGTATGTGGGTAACATTAAGGGCAACGCATATACAACAGGCGGAACTATTAAATTGTATGTTTCAAAAGATGGTGAAGAAATTGATTATGTTCAATATAGCCTTAAAAACATATCATATCAACAAAAAAACCAGTCATATTCTAGTACGGGTTTTGCCTCTTTTTTTGCAGCAAATAAATTTGTAACAGACAAATCTTTTGTTATAACAAATACAGATGATAATGGTACTGTGCTAATAGTTGGTCGTATTATTTCGTCAACTGAAGCTGCGGGTACTTTCAACATTGTTGTTAATGGCATCTATGATATTGGGAATATGGATTGGATGGCACATTATTAAACGTCGCAACAATGAAAGAGATGCCTGACGATGTTCACCGGACATAGAAAATATGTGTACTTATATTTATATTCTGAGCCAGCCTTACTTGATAACTTTATAAGACAATTAAGATCTATCAATAAGATATTTGGAAATACTGCTATATTAGAATGTATTGAGAAGTGAAGGTAGAAGTTTTTGTGTACTTGATTAGCTTCCCATTATCCTAAGTGAATTATTCGAAGTTGGGAGCAAAAAAGACTCGACCATCACTGATTGATGCCGAGCAAATAGATGGAGCAGTTCCCTGTAATCTTGAGCCCCAACTTTGAGATAATTCGGATAGCACGAAACCGCGGTGGGCTATGGGGAAAGTAACGCTCTCACCCAGTTCATTTTTAAAGCAGCCAATGAAGAACAGCAGGTAATTTCCGCCGAATCCAGCATGAAAATTTGCATCAGGGTATAATTTCCCCCTCCCCATGAAACACGCAGGCCAATTTGCAGTTAGAAGCCTACTGGCGGCGGGAGATTCATGTAAAATTCAATTCTTCCCTGACCGCATGCCGGACATAGGCACGGATCATGACCACAGATTTTGCGAAATAAATCTTCTGCAGAAAGAATCAGCTTCTCAACGATCCTGGTACCCGTGAGCAGTTTGCAGAACTTGAGCCGTCTGGCCTTATCACGATTGCCGAGAATCCCATAGTGCCGAATTTTCATGAAGCCCTTTGGCAGGACATGCAGCAGGAAACGACGAATGAATTCCGCAGCGGAAAGCGTCATGATTTTCCACTTGCTGCAATCTTTGTAATCCCGCCACTTGAAGGTGACCTTGCCATCTGAGATGGAGAGGATCCGGCTGTTGGAAATAGCGACCCGGTGTGTGTAGCGGCCGAGGTATTCCACAACACAGGCAGCATCTTTAAAGGGCGGCTTGCAGTAAACAACCCACTCTTTGCGATAGCAAGAATCTATGATAGTCTGGTCCAGTTTTCCAGCGAATTCCGGAGTCTGCTGTAGCAGCGCAAGAAACTTTCCCCGAAACTTTCGCGACAGAACCTTCACTGGGAGAAAAAACTTCTTTCGGGAGTTCCTCCACTGCATAACTCGCGTAAGGCCGCCGGCCGGAACGATACAGTGAATATGAGGATGGAAGCTGAGGTTCTGACCCCAGGTATGTAAAACAGAAGTAAACCCGATCTTTGCTCCCAGATACTTCTGATCTGAAGCAAGCTGGGATAGGGTTTCGGCGACTGCCCGAAACAACAGATTGTACATCACTCTGTCACAGCAGAAAAACAGTGAACGTAATTCTTCCGGAATGGTGAACACCACGTGGAAGTACGCCACGTCCAGTAAATCATACTTCTGGTTTTCAATCCATCGTTCTTTGGCAAGAGCCTGGCACTTGGGACAGTGACGATTGCGACAGGAGTTGTAAGATGGCCTGATGTAACCGCAGGTAGGGCAAACGTCAATATGACCACCCAGCCTTGCAGTACGGCAATTGGAAATGGCTCGCATCACTTTGCCCTGCTCTTTAGAGAGCGCATGGCTACGGCAATACTCTGCGCCATACTCATCAAAGATCTCCTGGATTTCAGGCATGAGTCATGCTCACGCTGTCCAGTGGGCTGGTAACATCCATCTCACTGATCTTTACCAAGTGCAGATAGAAACAGGTTGTGCTGATATCTGAGTGACCCAGCAACTGCTTGATGTGAAAGAGATCTACTTTATCTTCCAATAGATGCGTAGCAAAGGAGTGGCGGAGGGTATGAACTGTGACATGCTTGGTGATTCCTGCCGCAGCAACGGCTTCATGAAAGATGTTCAATGCTCCGCGCTTTGTCAGATGCGATCCGGTTTTGTTGTGGCTGACGCTTGAAAAAAGCCAATCTGTTGGCCGGTACTTTTTCCAATAAGCCCTGAGCAGAATCAGGTTGGCGTCAGAGAGAATGGCAAACCTTTACTGTCATGCTTTGTCGGTATGTCCGGCATCAAAGGCAAGACGATGGACGGTCAATTCGTGCCCTATTATCTCTTCCC
>JBEKCL010000279.1:0-3797 GCA_050014895.1 Dehalococcoidia bacterium | reverse complement strand
AAATGCGTTTCCACGTGTAACACGCATGAGCTTCCCCATTGGAGGATCCCATTGAAAGTGAAGCCCACGCAAAACTCCTTTTATCGAACCAGACTGATTCAGCTGAACAAACACTTCTGGAAGTCCCAGATTCTTAAACTGATCTTGCCTGTAGACCTCGGTAAAAAACCCCCGTTCATCTCGAAATATTTCGGGAATTACTATGACCACGTCATCAATGGATGTTCTTTTAGTGGTTAATTCCAAATGATCACCCTCCTATCGTCTAAACTAACCCAACGCTTATCATTGATGTGTATTTTCCACTTCCAGCGTTATTTTACTACGTCGGGCATGCGGTCACAACCCATTATTATCAACCGCCAGTAACCCGTGATAGAATTATCTACAATTGACACATAGGATGGCGGGCTAAATGTATAGGATATTCGGACTCTTACTGATATTGGCGTTGGCCTTCTATCTGGCCTTTATCCCCCATATCGGCTATGCCTATCCGCTTCATGGGGACGAATGGATGCATATGACCTATGCTGAAACCATTGCCGGGACCGGCGCCATCACTTTTCCCGATCCCTTTACCGGGCTCACCGAGATAAACCTGGGGGATAACCTCTGGGTGGGCTATCACATACTCTGGGCCATCTTCCAGCAGGTCAGCGGCATAGACTGGATCATCCTTTTTAGGTACTTCCCTTCCATTATATTCATGTTCACCGTCCTGGCTGTCTATATCTTAGCCTCCCGGCAGGGCTACGGTTTGGAGGCCGCCTTCTTTACCTGCCTCATACCTACCACAGGCGGTTTGCTTGGCCCCGCCTTCATGGTTCCCATGGCTCTGGGCATGCTCTTCATCCCGCTATCGATGTTTCTCGCCTTTAATATCAAGACGTGGCCGTCCTATCTGTTGATATTTCTCTTTACCACTTACCTATTAGTATCCCACGCTACAACTGCCATAGTGCTGTGTATCATTCTCGCTCCTTACATCCTGTTAAATATCAAGGGGAACATCCGGCACGCTGCGGGAGTGTTGTCTGGCCTCGTTCTGCCATTTGCCCTGTCATTGCCCTGGACTTTCCAGATAGCGGTTCAGACCGCCCGGCAATTGCTGGTACCCCAGTACTTCTCGCCTTATATTGTGTTGCCTGATCTTCTTTGGAAGTACGGATTGATACCGGTCGCTTTCAGCTTCATCGGTACCGTCATATTAGTAATAAAGGGCGGTAAGAAGAATCTTGGTTTGGTGCTCGGGCTGGCTTTGTTGCTCCTCATCATGCTTCTATTTATCAGGTTCCATTACGGTTTGTCCACAGTATATGAACGTGGTCTGACAGCTATGCTGTTAATGTTGAGCATTATAGCAGGCGCAGGATTGTTCTGGGTGAGGAAGCTAAAGCTACCTGCTGCGTTTCTTAAGAAATACAGATCAACAATTTTCACGGTCGCCGCGCCCGTCGTCTCAGTGTTGCTCTTGGCCGTCGTACTTGCCGTCGCCATCCCCACCAGGCTCAACGCATCTTTTTACCACATGATCGACGATCAAGACTACCGGGCATTCATATGGATAAAAGATAACGTCGCCGAGGATTACTCAACTGCCATGTTAGATCCGTGGAAAGCAACAGCCTTTAGCGCGGTCGCTATGAAAAATGCCCTGCATAGGATATGGATGAACCAGGAGCCGGTCGATGATTCTATATACCAATTTCTGAACGGCGGAGGCAGCGGAACCACTTTTTTTCAAGACAATAAAGTATCCTTCGTCTATAACCGGCTGCCATGTAGTAGTCCCGATCTGATAGAAGTGAGCAATAATATTTTTCTCACCAATCCCAATATATCAACCAGTTTTGCTGTGAAAGCTGATCTGCAAAATGGCGGATTTGAGGCCGTCTATGGCACACCGCCTGCGTACTGGGGTCAATGGTTACAGAATTGCCAGCCATTATTCCTGTTTCCACAGCCGGGTAGAAACGGGGGTACCAGTGCAGCTATTAGAATATCAGAAATAGGATCATTTAACCCATGGCCTCAAGCTATCTGGACACAAAATGTGCCGGTTGAGGCAGGCAAATCATATATTATAGGGGGTTGGATAAAAACTGATAATATCACCGGTGAGAATGGAGCTTCAATTGTTCCTGATTGGAAAGGTCCCGGGAATGTTTTTCTCGGGGCGACCCCAATTATGAAACAACTCAAGGGCACTAACGACTGGATGTATTATCAGGGAAAAGTAATTGCTCCACTCGGGGCAACCGCGTGCACCGTTTGCTGCTCGATAAGCGGAAGTACAGGCATTGCGTGGTTTGATGATATGGTATTCAAAGAGCAATGAATTAGAAGAGATGCGATAAAGGATTAATTTATTATTTAATCACGTCAAGATACGGGTATAAACGTTCCTCGAAATAAGGTTCTTTTTCGCCGTTTTATAGAGGTAAATTTAAATCTTCTGATTTTGCCCTGAATTCTTATAATGGAGAACATCGTAGCAAAACACCATCAAAAAATATAGTAACTGCTGGACATTTTGATGACAATAATAGATGCGAGATAGGTTACTATATGTTTGATGATGAAAATGCACTTGCCAAGTGCGTTTACGTAATGTACCATATGATTAAATTTAGGTATATTATAGTATGAATATCGTTGCTTTTATTATTTTAATTCTTCTCTCGCAGCTTGGTTATTCTATTGGCGCTGTGGCAATGGCAAGCAAAAAAGAATTGAAACCGCAGATAATGGATTTGCTATTATTATTGGCTATTTGGGCCGGTGGGATATATTTGGGACTCAGTCTTAATCTAAATAGATGGATCATGATTTTCATCTGGTTAGCTGCCAGTATTATAATAGGAATGTTGGCAGTAATGCCTCGAAAACTAAATACAAAAGTGGTTCCAAATAAAGCTATTGGAACAGGTGAGAACAAAGATAATAAATCAATGAACTTGTTTAGAAGACTATGGAATAAATATAAAGAATTTTTTGCCAGAGTAGGAAGCTTCCAAACGGGAATAGACCTTGCATTGTTCTTTTTTACTGTAATTGTCCCGGCTGCATTAATTTTAAAGATGAGCGCTGACCCATTAGGATTGAAATATCGTGATAATAAAACTCAATGGCTTGATAGGATAGAAACCAAAGTTGATCTAGATCAATCCAAGAGGCAGTTTTGATGTATATACTGGGAATATCTTGTTTTTACCATGATGCCGCAGCCGCACTAATAAAAGACGGCATTTTAATGGCAGCCGCAGAGGAAGAGCGGTTCACCAGGATAAAACATGACTTTGGCTTTCCGGAGAATGCAATTAAATTTTGTCTCGATTTTGCCAGCATACACGCAAATGATCTGGATTATGTTGTTTTTTATGAAAAACCCTTCCACAAGTTCGAACGTATTCTTCAGACAACGCTGCAGACATTCCCCAGGTCCTGGAGGGTTTTTGGGGAAGCAATGTCAATATGGATCACCGACAAGCTCTGGATGAAAAGTATTATTGGCGACAAAATAGGTATTGAATTCGATAAAATTCTCTTTACCGACCACCATGTCTCACATGCAGCCAGTGCCTTTTACTGTTCCCCCTTTGAAGAGGCGGCAATCCTAACTGTGGATGGTGTTGGTGAATGGGCGACGGCAACCATGGGAATAGGCAAAGGAACCGATATAAAACTGATTAAAGAAATGAGGTTTCCCCATTCATTAGGCCTGTTATACAGCGCCTTCACCGCTTTCCTGGGTTTCCAGGTTAATGAGGGCGAATACAAGGTAATGGGCATGG
>JBEKCL010000278.1:0-3798 GCA_050014895.1 Dehalococcoidia bacterium | reverse complement strand
GTATCCGTGGGCGAGCAGTGCCACCGGATGCGGTCCCGGGCCGGCGGGAATAAACTTAAGCGCAGGCGTCTCTTCGGCGAGCGTCACCTTTTCGACGCGGACGTCCGGCTCAATTCGATGAGAGAGCGCCAGACCGAAGGCGAAGCAAATAAAGGAGACCGTGGCGATCAGTCGGTTGTTCCTTTCCAAACAACTCAAGTCTTATATTCCCGTGTGGTGCAAGATGATAAACATTGGTCCCAAAATGTAAGGAATCAAGATAATCAAACCACTCATCTATACTGGTATATCCCAGGCCGCAATTGCCGGTGACTATGGTAGTAACACCCTGGAATAGATAATTAAATATACCTTTGAGTTCGGGGACATCTTCAACCCTCAACATTGACCGGAGTATGGGAATAACCACGTCTGTGTGGTTATGGACATCGATGAATCCTGGTGTGACAATGCAGCCAGCAACATCAATTGTTTCAGCCGAACTATCATCCAGCTTGCCAATTTCAACTATTTTGTCGCCTTTAATTCGGACGTCTAATATGTGTGGCGAGCCTAAAGATCCGTCATAGACAGTTCCACCCCTTAGTATCACTGTATCAACTCTTCTTTAATCTCGCTGGACAACTTCCGACCCAAGGACGGTAATATTGAGAGCAAGTATAAATACTTTCACTCCGAATGTCAGTGATGTGCCTCACAGAACTAATCTTGTAGATGGGTCCAGTATGATGCGCGTATGGTCATGTGAGAGGCCGCAGAAATTCTCACAATGCTACCGGCAAATAAATGAGACTAAGATGATGGCGGGGCGTCGTCTTCCGACGATGCAATCAGGTGAAGTCCTTGGGGATCCAGCAAAACTACATGGCGACGGCTTAATTCAACCAGACTTGATTTGCGAAATTCGTTAAGAGTGCGGGTTACAGATTCACGTGTCAGCGTAACCGCTTCTGCAATGACCTGATGAGTTGTTGTGGCGGACAGTGATTGATCTTCCCTGTTGAGCGAGGCGATCTCAAGAAGATAACGCGCTATGCGCCTGCGGGCAGGACCCTGGGAATAATATGGCAGTTCGTTGAGCACCGTGCCCCATCTCTGGCATGAAAGCTGGAAAAGTGCCCAGCATGCTTTGGCATCATTATCGAAAAAGTCGATGAATGATTCTGTAGGCAACAACAGTAAAGTACTGTCTGTGACGGCCTCCGCATCCATGTGCCATATTGTCCTGGAAAAGCGCATAACTCCGATGATGTCTCCGGGGTGATTATACAGCACGGTCGTCTGTCTTCCGTTTGGGTACATCCGGTACGCTCTGACTAACCCGGAAACAACAATGCATATCCTCGCTACGTCATTTTCACGGAAAATGATGCTGCCGGCTTCAACATTAGTAAGCTCGGCTCCCTTAAACAGCTTGGTTTTTTGAAGAGGTGAAAGGGTACACAAAAAAGTGCGCGAAAGCGCTTCTTTAACGTTCTCAGAATTTATGATACACTCCTGCATCATTACATAACATATTAGCACATTAATGTGATACTTTTCGCCGATAGTGCGGTGACTTTTTATTAGAATAAACTTTTTTGCCCTCCATATAGGTTTCCTCTACTGTAGTCATGTCAATATCTTCTCCTGGTATTTCAAATATATCACGATCCAGAATTATGAAGTTGGCCAGATATCCAGTTTTGAGTTGCCCTATATTTTCTATGCCAAGAATTTCACTCGCTTCCCTTGTATATAGTTCCACAGCAGTTTTAACATCCACACAGTGACTTCTTCCACAATCAGTACCATCATGCGCAATCCTTGTGACAGCGCCCTTTATGCCAACAAACGGGTTTGACGGGTCCGCCCATGCTGTTGTAGGAGCATCTGATGAGAAACAGGTCTTTATATCGTATTTGAGCATATCATTTACAGGATATGTCTGTTTTGTCCACTCATGTCCCATATTTTTCAGATAGGTTTCGATTTCAGCGTACAGGAATATTGGCTGAGTAACGAAAGCAATACCTGCTTGCGAGGCTCGTTGCATAGCCTGTTTCGAAGGCATGGCAGCATGTTCAATCCTGACTGCCGGTCTGTCGCCAATCCAGTTTTCTTCCTCATATGTGCCATTGACAGCTCTATCAATTGCCCTTGCTCCCATCGCGTGTATTGAAATCTGACATTTGTTTTTCTTGCAGAATTTCACTGCTTCCTTAATATCTTTCTCAGTTGCTACGGGAAGTCCGTAATGATCGGGTGTTCCAATATAAGGCCGGTCGCACCAGGCGGTCCTCCCCGTTACACTGCCATCAGCAAATAGCTTCATTCCGGCTATTCGAATGCTTTTCTCGGTAATCATGTCAGAAGCATCGAACGAAAAACCCTCCTTATCTTTAAAGAACTCCCACATATAATATAATGATACGCTTGGAAGGAAGCCTTTTTTTCTGGCTTTTTCATAGTACGGATAATAGTCTACATCGTTAAAATTTCCCATATCTGCTACTGCGGTGATACCTTGAGAGAGCATTAGGTCGTTTAAGGCAACGACATTATTGATAACATCTTCTTCCGATTCCACAGGCATAATTCTGGTCACCAGGTTTCTGGCGTTTTCCCGAATGATCCCGGTTGGCTCGCCGTTTTCATCTCTGTCGATAGTACCACCTTGAGTGTCAGGAGTATTTTGATCAATGCCTGCCAGTTCAAGAGCCTTGCTGTTGAAGCATGTGATATGTCCGCATGCACGAATAATGCTGACCGGCATATCTTTGCAACCTGCATCTAAATCATATCGATCAATAGATCTTCTTTCTGCCAACTTACCCTCATCATATCCCCATCCTTGTATCCATCCTTGTTTGCCGCTTTCTCTGCGAACTCTAGTTATTTCTGCTGATAATTCTTCTATGGAATTTATTACAGGTGGCAAGCAGGCAATTTGTTTATGATAACTTGCGAGCATTATTGGATGGAAGTGGGCGTCTATTAAACCTGGGAGCACTCTCTTTCCATTTAAGTTGATGCAGTTTTCTGAATCATATGACATCTCGGCTTTCGATCCAATCCATGCAATTTTCCCATCTTTAACTGCCATTGTATCGGCATAAGGCTGCTCATTATTAGAAGTAAATATCTTTCCATTTTCATATACGCAATCATACATATTTATTTTTTTCAACCTTCTCCGTTTTTATATAATGATGATGGGCAGTAAATTCCCATCATCATTATACGGTCATTTTATGCCCCGGGAGTAATTGTTGGAGCGCAGGAATAAGCTTTTTGCTCTCAAACAGGAGTTCGGGAACTGTCCAGAATGGCCCCGCTGAGCTAGACTCGAACCATGGTAATGACCAGGGTACTACGAAGTATTGCATATTTATTGGTAGGTTAATCACACAAAACGATGAAATGTGTAATTAAGAATAGACGCTTCAGCCAATAAGTATCATCCATGGATTTCATGTCCATCTCAGGGGGCTATTCTTTGAATGACTCGTAGCATACAATCTCATCGAGAGGTTTTCGTATTTTTGGTCTTCCCGTTTGCTTTGGGAAACCTAGGGGCATCATGGTGACAATCCGGCAGTTCGCCGGAACGTTCAATATTTCTCTGGCCTTATCCTGCGAGAAGGCCCCGATCCAACAGGTTCCGAGTCCCTCGTCTACCGCCGCGAGAGTCATATGATCCATGGCGATAGCTAGATTTACAGCGTAAGCTGGAACTCCGCACATCATGACGCGCTCAGGATTAGTGCCCACAGCCGCAATGACTACTGGTGCCGCTGCTATGTGAAGTTGCCCTCC
>JBEKCL010000277.1:0-3801 GCA_050014895.1 Dehalococcoidia bacterium | reverse complement strand
ATGCATCATAATGCTGGCATCGATGCCAATCATATCGTCACGTTCCTGTACAACCTTTTTCCACCAGTAATTCTTAATATTCCGTTTCAACTCCACACCCAGCGGACCATAGTCCCAGCAACTTGCAAGGCCTCCATATATTTCACTGCTTTGAAATACAAAGCCCCGCCTTTTACATAGCGAGACAATTTTTTCCATATCAACTTTATTGGTTTCTTCCGGCACTTTGTACCCTCCTGTTTGGCCTTCGAAAAGGATTATAAATTATACCACGTACGCACTATCGCTTCTTAAGCCGGAGCTGAATCCGATGCCTCATTTCGGGTAGCAGGCAGATTTTGCAGTCCCCTGACGCAATGCCAAGGTTGTATAATAACAATGGATTGTGAAGATAAGATTAACGGGCGACGGGGACATAATGAAGGTTCAGGTCTTATTGCTGCTGCTAGTGATCTTGATGACGATACCATTTGCATGCGCTGAGCCAACCACTTCGCAAACCACTCTTCCTGCACCTACTGCACCACCAATACTGCCCTCAACCCCGGTTATCCGCCTCCATACAGAGATCTACGAAGGCCCGTCAGGGAGCATTAATTACGGCACGTTCACATTCAAATGGGCCAGCACGCTCTCTTCGGTCGATCCCTCGACACTCACCTATGCAACATTCCTACAGGGCTTAGATCAGGATTATACACCGTTTCTATCTGACACTTCCCGGACCTTCACCAACCTCCCCGACGGCAATTACACATTTTATGTAAAGGCACAGAACACGAGCGGGCAGATAGAGACCATACCCGCCAGCCGGAGTATTTCCATTGCAGGGTCACCTCCCCAAAAGGTGGCGCAAATTACAGTGCCCACTGGTTCCGGTGGTTTAACATTAATAGGGGGAGACGTGAGCAGGATCGCAATTGGGAGCGACGGTTTAACGCTCTATGCGCTGAATACCTCTAGCGGGCGCCTATACCGTTCGGACAATGCCGGGATGGGCTGGCTGGATATTTCAAATAAAGTAGCAGGCGCCCCACCCTGGGTCGATCTGGCGGTCGCTCCGGATGATCCGTTGTTTGTTGCAGTGGCAACAGACAGTGGACGCGACGTATACATCTCTGCTGATGGCGGAGCTACTAATTTCAGCTCTACCAGTCTGGCTGCCGCCACTGGGGCCGGGCAAGCGGCCAGGTGCATTGCTATCTCACCCGGTTATGGTTCTCCACAGCGCGAGATCGCCGCGGGAACGTGGAATGGGGCTGCGGGCGGTAGTGTTTTCATTAATATACTCACAAATTTTGGAGGAGGATGGTTCAATGCCGGCACCGGCAGCAGCGGCTGGAGCCCTCCGGGAGGCGGGAGCGTTGATGTAGCTGCAATTAAATACGCGCCCGATGGAACGATTTTATTAGTAGCCTCAAGCGCAACACAGACGTTTTTATACGCTGGAGCCCGCGATCTCGGCTCACGCACGACGGTATGGAACAGTCTCAGCGGCTATCCGGTAGAATTAGGCGCACCCGGCAAGGGTACCCCTGGTACTCCTCTTATTTACGCAGATATCTCACTGCCGTCAGATTACAACGCCAGTAACCCTTATTCCCGCCAGGCATTTGTCTCATGGAGAAAGAACCATGCAAGCCAGGATATATACCGGGTTGTCGATTCTATCCCATATCGTATGAACGCGCCGGAACCTATTGCATCCATTGCTTTTTACGGCTCCACGGCAAGCGGCAAACTGCTGGCAGGCGCAGCGCAATGTATCAGCAGCGATGGCTGTTACCAGGTCCAGACCTATTTCTGTGCTAACCCAACTACTACGTATCCCGTATGGCAACCCAGTCAGAAAGCTCCCACAGGCTCACGGGAAGCCAGGGTAGCATGGTCGCCCGAGGGTAAAATGGCCTACGCAGGAACCAGCGGCACAGAGAGCGCCGTCTCGCACAGCCGGAATAACGGCGGTACGTGGAATCAGTGATAGTATAGCTACGAGTTGAAAATCATTCATTTGGGTGCTTGCCAAATGGCATTTCTCAATCTTAGTGGATTAATCGTAAATGGGATGTCCAGTTCCCTGCAAAGATATATTTTAAATTTTCTATTCTCAATATAGATGAAGCTCTCTATTTTTTCTGGTACTTGATATAACAATGATTGAACGATTGTTTCATATGGAGACAAATTTAGAATATTGATACCCCTTTTAAGTGATGTCTCCAATTCTATTATACGTTTTAATTCATCCAAATCGATACCAATATTCATAATAAGATTGTTGACATTTTCAGCTAGCCGTTTTACGTCTTGCGGTAGCATATTCGATGGCCAAAGCAAATGAATAAATTCAATTATTTTCGAAATCTGCTCTGTGATCTTATTAGTCTTATTCATGCAAGGTGATTGGGACAAACGATCGACCTCTAATATAGATGCATCGGCATGTTCAAGCATAGCCTTAATCTGAAAAGCGATCCTTTCCTTTGACCAGTTTTTCTCATCGCTTTTATAAATAAGATCATGGGTAGCAATGCTCCACGCATGTTGTAAATATGTTTTAATTTGTACCTCGAAAATGGAATCCGTCAAACCGCTTGGAGATTGAGCAATTTCATCTCTCCACTTGCAATAAATACGAAGGTCATCAAATACGAAGGAATCAGATGATTTCGACGTAATACTATCCTGTACTGGACGTCTGTAAGCAACATTAAATTCTCGAATAATGAATTGCTCGGCCTTGGAAACGGATTCCAAGTTTTCAACGACTAAAGTACAGGCAAAAGTATCTTCGATTTGGTCTGGATTAAGATATCTTCCAGTTTCTATTTTCAGTGCGAAACTTTCCGGATTCTTTACGCGACTTTCATAATGCCAACGGGAGTCTTTCTTATTCTTGATTAAGTTGTCTACACGATCCCTTAACTGCTCATATAATGGCAGTTGGTCATCATATTTCTCTCTAATAGATCCAGGTATTTTCATACTGAATGGTCAGCTAAAAATAATTGGCATGAGTATCGAGTGCCTTTCTTCGCGTTGTGGGCCTTCCGTTCTCGCACCTATGCTATTTCGGTAATAATTAAGACTATTACTATAAACGGGAGCTTCCTTTTGATCTAACACACTTGCCATGAAATCCTTACTTTTATATTTGTTTACTTCATCCATAAAAAGACGATATTTCCGAGCAAAACTAGTGACATCAGGCAGCGAACTTAAATTTAAAGCGATGATAGACCATAGACTGTATAGGTTCGTCGCGTCTTTTGAATATCTTGTAACCGTATTATTATCCTCTTCCAGCCGCATTAGATATTCTTTTGCCAATCCAAAGTCGTGCCTTATGGCATCTTCGTCGAAATTCTCAACTGTCTCAGAGGGATTTTCGTATAATGCGTAGTAATTGTCTATTTCTTCTTGATCAAAACCCCCGACCGTACCTTTTAATAAAACTATAAGTAGCTCTGATAAAAATTGAACATCGCTCATTCTTCTGACACGAGCCGTGGTAACGACACCAATTTTCTCCCAATCTGGCAGCTCTGCTTCTCTTTCAACGAAAGTTATAAACCAGCCATCATATTTTGCGTGCCTCAATTCCTGTTCAACTAAGCGTCTTGAATTTCGATTAAGGCGGTCAAATACATCCTTAATAAAAGTCGTCTCCTCACTCAGATTCATAAATTCGACTGGAATTACATAATCCCAAAAAGCTCGTGCTAATGTTGTATCTTGTCTGATATTTTTCCACTTTTTACCGTTCAGGCGAGAGTCATCAAAACTTCTATCAATCGCTAT
>JBEKCL010000276.1:0-3801 GCA_050014895.1 Dehalococcoidia bacterium | reverse complement strand
CCCTATGGGGATGATTGGTGGCGGCGTCATCCTGTGCTACGGTGTGGCAACATTACTGGGTTTACATGACTGGTGGCCATTGGCCCTGGTAGTGGTTGGTCTGGCCTTGCTTTTCACCTTTGTTTTCCTGCAGCGCGAAGCGAGGAAGCGCCAGATTGTACAGGAAACATTGCGTGAGAGCGAGGTCAAGTACGGCCATATTATAGACAATGCCAACAGCATAATTATGGAAGTTGATCCTGGGGGTAACATTACGTTTGCCAATAAATTCGCCCGCGATTTTTTCGGCTATGAAGCAAAGGAAATCATTGGCCGCAACATGGTCGGTACCATCGTGCCGGATACCGCCTCTGTCGATAAAGAGCAGAAGACGATGGTCGGAGATATTGCGGAGCATCCCGACAAGTATTTGCATACTGAAACGGAGAATATCCTGCGCAGCGGCGCAAAAGCCTGGATTATCTGGACTTATAAACCCGTATTCGATGAAGACAACAATCTCAAGGAAATATTGTGCATCGGCATAGATAGAACGGAGCAAAAGAAAGTGGAGGACCTGGCGGCGCAGCAGTTACAGGAAAAAGCGGCGATGGAAGAGCGCAACCGCCTTGCTCGCGACCTCCACGATGCTGTGAGCCAGACTCTGTTCTCGGCTAGCCTGATCGCCGATGTATTGCCTCGCCTTTGGGAGAAAAATAAAGACGAGGGATTGAAAAGACTCGAAGAGGTTCGCCAGTTGACCCGTGGTTCGCTGGCCGAGATGCGCACACTGCTTTTCGAATTGCGTCCGGCTGCTCTGGCTGACGCAGAACTGGGTGATTTATTGCGCCAGCTTGCTGAGGCGGTCAATGGCAGGGCGAGGCTGCCGGTTACCGTGGAAGTAGAGGGCGCCTGTGAAATTCCCGTTGATGTTAAGATCGCACTATATCGCATTGCTCAGGAGGCGCTAAACAACGTGGCCAAGCATTCAGGGGCCAACCGGGCGCAGGTTACGCTCCATTGCGAACCTCACCAGGTCACGCTGCACATTATTGATAATGGGCACGGCTTCAATTCGTCGCAGACAGCATCTGGCGGATTTGGTTTGAATAATATGAATGAACGGGCTGGCCAGATCGGCGCTTCTCTGAAAATTGACAGCAAGATCAGTGAAGGTACCGAAATTACGGTTATCTGGAATGACCATGCAGGGGAGATGACATAATGACAGGACCAAATCAAATACGAATTTTGCTGGCTGACGACCATACTGTAGTGCGCAGTGGGCTGAGTGCCGTACTGGCCATGCAGGATGATTTTAAGATTGTGGGTGAGGCGGGCGACGGAGAAGAAGCTGTGCGCCTATGTGAAAGCCTTCAGCCCGATGTGGTCCTGATGGACCTCCTGATGCCGAAGATCGATGGAGTGACGGCCACACGGACGATTAAAGAACGTTGGCCGAAAATACAGATTATCGCTTTGACCAGCTTCAAAGAGAAAGAATACGTAGAAGGTGCTTTAAAAGCAGGCGCCAGCGGTTATCTGCTCAAGAATGTTTCTGCTGATGAGCTGGTGAACGCAGTGCGCCGGGCCATTGCCGGGCAGCCGAGCCTCTCACCTGAGGCGGCGCAGGTACTGATACAGAAGGTCAGCGGGGCCTCACAGCCGGCCCTTGATATGACGGAGAGGGAAAAGGAAATACTTGCTTTAATGGTTGAAGGACTTTCCAATGGCAAAATTGCAGAACGCCTTACTATAAACCAGTCGACCGTCAAATTTCACGTGAGCAACATCCTGAGCAAGCTCGGCGTGACCAGCCGGACCGAAGCTGTAGCCATGGCCGTAAAACGCCATCTGGTTGAGTGATAAACAAAGAACCTTATCCTGTATGAACTAATACGATGTTGCCTCGTAGGGTGCGGGTCTTTAGACCCGCCCAAAAACATGTCATTGTGGGCATAATACTTTAAAAAAGTTGGTTTTTAGTGCCATTCTGGTAATAACAATACCGAGAGGTTTACGTTTATCTGATAGGCATAATGGCATCTTTATTAAGCACCTCAATGACCTCAATAATTGAACCGGTTGAATTATTAAAACCCAAATAGTCACAAAATATATGGCGTATAAGAAATATTCACCAACTTTTTACAACATTTATGCCCATTGCGAGTCCCGATTCCATCGGGACTCGCAATCTCCTGGTAGACTCTAACGTTTCCCGATCGAACGGGCGACAGCAGGATGAGAGAAGGGCCGCAGGCCCTTCTCTGCAAAAAGATACCCTCTCCCTTGAGTAGAAAAGATACTGATATACTATGATGCCTCGTAGGATGCGGGTCTTCAGCCCCGCCCAAAAACATGTCATCCCGATCGCATCGGGATCTTCTTGTAAAATATAGCATTTCCTGGTCGCATGGGCGACAGCCGGATGAGAGAAGGGCCGCAGGCCCTTCTCGGCAAAAAGATACCCTCTCCCTTGTGGGAGAGGGTAGGGTGAGGGTAGCCGTAATTAAACTTACTTCGTGCCGTTCTTTTTCCCGTCGCTCTGCATTTTCAGCATGAACGGCATTACTTTGAAGAAAGCCTTTATTTTCTTGGAAGCGCCCTGTGCGTACATGAAGTTCATCGCATCCGCCATTCCTTCCAGGCTGCCTTCCATTACCGGGTAATGGTAGAATTCCTTCTTGGGGCCGCCCTTATACTCGGTAATGGATTTAATATCTGTGAATGCTCTTAAGCCTACTTCACTGTGATAGCAGCCGACGCCCGATTCCTTGACACCGCCGAATGGCAATGCCGGTGCAGCGAATGTTATCAGCGCATCGTTTATATTGACCGAGCCGGTCTTGATCCTGGCAGCGATTTTGCGTCCTTCCTCCATGTCACTGGTAAAAACCGCCCCGGAGAGGCCGTAAGTAGTGCTGTTCGCAATCTTGATGGCTTCATCTATATTGTCGTAAGGTATAACCGGCAGCAGCGGACCGAATGTTTCATCTTTCATCAGTTTCATGTCCAGTGTTACATCCGTCAGAACGATGGGTGGAAGGCACATGCCTTCTAGCTTGCAGTTCATGACGCCTTCGGGCAGCAACTTTGCCCCTTTGGCAGTGGCGTCGGCAATCTGTCCTTCCACGATTTTACGCTGTGATGCCATGGTCATGCTGCCTACGCACCCTGTCTGCGTTCCTGATTTCAGGTTTTTCACGATGGCCATCAGCTTTTCCAGGAACTGGTTGTAGACCGGGCGTTCCACCAGGCATATCTCCATGCCGATGCAGGTCTGGCCGCAGTTACTGAATGCGCCCCAGGCGATTGTGTGTGCCGCCCTGTCGAGGTCGGCGTTCTTAGTTACGATTGCAGCGTCCTTGCCGCCCAGCTCCATGATTGCCGGTACCAGCCTTTCGGCTGCCTTTATATTCACCTGTTTCCCGACCTCTGTGGAGCCGGTGAAGAAGTACATGTTGATATCGGGGTTTTCTATTAAGGCCTGTCCCGTCACCGATCCGTTCCCGGTAGCTATATTGACAACTCCCTCGGGCAAACCGGCTTTTTCCAGGAATTCCTTTACTATGATGCCGCAATCCGTTGTCTGGCTGGAAGGCTTTAATACTACCGTGTTGCCGGCGGCGATGGCTGAGACCACGGGTCCTACGGATAGGCAGAACGGGTAGTTCCAGGGGGATATGATTGCAATTACGCCCTTTGGCTCAAAGACATAATAAAGTTTCCGTCCCGGCATCATGGGATTTCCTTTTACCTTGACGGGAGCCAGTATCTTTTCTGCGGTCTCGGAGTAATATTTTGTTACGTCGCAGGATG
>JBEKCL010000275.1:0-3824 GCA_050014895.1 Dehalococcoidia bacterium | reverse complement strand
AGTTGGCCTGGAAAGAGAGTTCGAGATTAAGAAAGCTGCCAGGGCAAAGAACGTCGCCGTGGTCGGCGCCGGTCCTGCTGGCCTCGAATCCGCCAGGATCCTGGCAACACGCGGGCACAAGGTCACACTCTTTGAGCGGGGACCTAAAATCGGCGGATCACTCCTCATTCAGGCGGCGCCGCCCTGCAAGGACACGATACTGAAGTTGGTAAACTATTTCGGGACCCAGTTGGGCAAACTGGCGATAAAGACAGAGCTTGGCACGGAAGCAACCGCTAAAGATTTACAGAAGTTCGATGCAGTTGTCCTGGCTACAGGCGCGTCCCGTACATCTGATGCTGCCGCCCAGAATGGAAGTGTGGTCACAGCGATGGCCATCTTCACAGGAAATGCGAAACTTGGTAAGAAGGTACTTGTTGCCGGGGACGATAGGGTCGCACTGGAAGTAGCGGATTTCATTTCCGAGAAGGGAATACAGACCACCGTGGTTAGCCACGAGGTGCCCCGGGCTATGGCAGCCGGCATGCTGCAGTCAATGAAGGACCAGTTGTTTGGCCGGTTGGCCAAAAAGAACGTGACATTGGTAAGTGCAGTTGAGTTTGGGGCGATCACGTCGGACGGTATGAATGTTTGCGAGAATTATGCTTCATCTAAACCGATTGCTGCGGACACGATCGTATTTACGGATGCTGCATCTGCGGACGTCAATCTGTTGTCGGCCCTGCGCAAGACTGTACCAGAGATCTTCGCTGTTGGTGATTGCCTGAGGAAGCGTGAACACCAGGATGCTATCTTTGATGGCTCACGCGTTTCGCGGCTTCTTGTTTAGCAACTGTGAAATTGAAAGCAGACGGGACTTATCAGGAGCTAATATAAGTGCAAACTGAATCCGTACAGCCATACGCCAGGCTCTTCTCAGAGGGGCAACTTGGAACACTTTTGGTTCCCAACCGCATAGTCATGCCGGCCATGCTGACATGCTACGCTGAGGGAAGGCATGTATCTCAACGGCTTGTAGATTATTTGGAAGCGCGCGCACGCGGCGGCGCCGGACTGATAATCCAGGAATTTGCCACGGTTGACCCATTGGGTCCGATAGTTCCTAACCAGGTCGGAGTGTATGACGATGCCTGCATACCGGGTCTAGAAAAAATGGCTGCGGCCATACGCAAGCACGGCACCAGGATAGCCATTCAGCTTGGACATGGTGGGCACAGGGCATGGTCAAGGTATATTGGCACTCAGCCGGTGTCAGCTTCAGACGTTCCAGGCCGTGGTGGCGAAAAACCGCGCCCGCTTACGCTGGATGAAATCAAACGTCTGGTAGAATCTTTTGTCTCAGCAGCAATTAGGGTAAAAAAAGCCGGCTTCGACGGAGTAGAAATACACTGCGCTCACGGCTACCTCATACGGCAATTCCTGTCGCCCTACACTAATAAACGCACAGACCAGTATGGCGGCGACCTCGCCAACCGGGCACGATTGGCCCTTGAAGTTGTTAGCAGCGTCAGGCAGGCCGTGGGTAACTTTCCGGTGTGGGCGAGGATTAATGGGGATGACTTCGTACCAACGGGCGGGTTCACGTTTGAAGAAAGTAAGACTGTCTGCCAGTGGCTCGAAAAGGCCGGAGTGGATGCCATCTCGGTCTCCGGGTCAACTTATGAAAGCCCCGTGAACTGGGGCCTGGCACCCATGTTCGTCCCCAGGGGATATCTGCTCCCGATGGCGGAGGAAATAAGGAAAATCATCGGTGTTCCCGTTATCGCTGTTGGCAGGATAGACACTCCGGAATTTGCTGAACGTATCCTGTCCGAGGGAAAGACCGATTTTGTTGCCATGGGCCGTGCCCTTATTGCTGACCCTGACCTGCCCGTTAAAGCCAAGCAAGGGAAGACAGACGACTTAAGACGCTGCATAGCAGACAACGTATGTATAGATACATTGAACCCCGAAACGCGTATGCGCTGCACGGTTAATCCCTGCGTGGGCAAGGAAGGTGAATGCTCAATAACGCGGGCCCAGAATAGCAAAAAGGTAGTAGTAATTGGCGGCGGACCGGGTGGCATGGAGGCAGCCCGCGTGGCTGCACTCAGAGGACACCAAGTGACGCTATATGAAAGAGAGACGGCCCTGGGTGGGCAAATCAATATCGCCAGCAAGGGTAAAAACAAGGAAGATATTAACCTTGTGACCTCGTTTTTATCTATGCAGATCAAGAAGCTCGGCGTCGCTGTGTGCCTGGGCACATCGGTCACAAGCGCCTTTATCGTGAATCTTAAGCCCGATGTTGTAGTTGTTGCGACGGGGGCCGATCCGATGATACCGCCAGTACCGGGCGTCGAGCGGGAGAATGTTTGTAACGCACGGGATGTGCTGCTGGGCAAGAAGACGGTTGGCAAACGCATCATTATCGTTGGAGGTGGCCGGGTAGGCATGGAAACCGCCGAGTTCCTGAAGAACGGCAGCAATGAAATTGTTATTATCGAGATGCTGGCAAGGATAGGTAACGATGTTGGTGACAGCTTCAGGTTCGCCAGCATAAACCGTCTTCGCGAACTGGGAGTCAAGATGCTGGTCAACACGCGGCTGGAGAAAATAGACGGGGCTGCAGTGACAATAAGTAGCAATGGCAAAGCACGACACCTTGACATTGATTACGTGATCCTGGCAACCGGAGCGAAATCCAACCAGGAAATATTCAACGCAATCGGCGAAAACGTCGAAAAACACTTTATCGGAGACTGCAAAAAACCCCGCAATATATGCGAGGCCATATCAGAAGGTTCCGAGGTAGGGAGGATGTTATGATCAAATTATTCACATGCCAGGCTTTTCTGAGACCGGCACGGTGCCATGCAGCAGATTCATTGTAAGGCATCCAATGGCAATTGAACAGAGACCCCAAAGGCATAAAACAAAAGAAAGGCGAGAGGAGATCCTGCGGATCGCATCCAAGCTCTTCGCCGACAAAGGCTACGACGGAGCATCGCTTAACGACGTAGCTTCACAGATGGGCATCAGCAAGGCGGCACTCTATCACCATATTCAGAACAAGGAAGAAATACTGAGGGAGATAATCGAAGGGAAATTGAACCAGGCCATCAAGGACACCAGGCAGATTGTGAATTCCGACCTGTCTCCCAAGGACAAACTTCGCTGGTTCATCCGGGCTGTAGTAAAAGGAATAACGACCGACAGGTATGTCATGCGGAACCTCTTTGAAAATACTGCATCGCTGAGTGAAGATGCCAAGAAAGCCATTATTGAACACAAGAAGGCGTTTGACCATCAGCTTCAACTGCTCCTTGAAGAAGGAATGGAAAAAGGATACTTCCATATTGATAACGTGAAGATGGCGGTATTCGTTATACAGGGCGCCTGCAACTTCTGCTATCAGTGGTATCACGATGACGGCAAGCTATCGCCTGAAGAAATTGCCGAAAATTTTATATGCCTGCTGGAGAGAGGCTATCTTGAGAGAAACAGTGATTCGCCTGTTATCCAGATGCAAAACCGTGATTGATGGTCATTTGGGCATTATGCGAAATCGTAAATAAAGATATTTATTTGGCTGAGGTGCCTTTATGAAAGTGGAACGATTGGACCACATCCATATTGCCGTCAAGGACGTGAACAAGGCTGCAGAGCTTTTTGAGAGCTGCTTTGGCATCAAATTCGGTAAAGAGATGGTTTCCAGGCAATATTCCGTTAAGGCCCGCATAGGGGCACTGGGCTCCGTAGGGATAGAGCTGCTGGAAGAACTTATAAAATGGGGTGTTGGCGAATAGCGAGGCCGGAATCGTATTGCCCGGGAACGGCGTGCG
>JBEKCL010000274.1:0-4731 GCA_050014895.1 Dehalococcoidia bacterium | reverse complement strand
TGGAAAAACTGATGGTGTCTTGCCCTGGTTGTGCCCAGAACCTCCTCATCGATGAGGCTTATATCCTCCCACTGCCGGGAAGACCGGCCCAAGACCTCCCGAGAGGTGCCGAGGGGCGATTCAGGAGTGTTCCTGGCCGAACCCGGACTTAGGCTCAAGAGGTAGATGCTTTCGATGGGATACATGCCGTTAGCCATATACAGGGCAATGGATGCGGGGTTGAAGGCCATGGTGATAACGCTTAAGAGGTCGGCCCCGACCCTGATGCAGTTCTCAAGTGTCCTGTTGAGCAACACCTTACCGATGCCCCGGCCCTGGTACTCCGGTAGGATGAAGAGGTGGGAGAGAAACCACAAAGACCCGCGCACCCAGCTGATGGTGGCGCCGACAACCTTATCGGCATCTTCGGCTATAAAAAAGCCCTCGGGTTCTTCCCTCAGGGCAAAGGCGTAATAGGGGTTTACCGGATGATACGCCGACAGCTCTGTTCCAAACCCGTGAACGCAGTATACCTCCGAGACGGATGCCCAGTAGACATCCGAAACAGCCTGTATGTCTTCCATCTTCGCATGTCTGTAGGTGACGGCCATGATCCGGGGTCCCCATAGGTGATGAGGTATCGCTTAACAGAATAAAGGACTACCAATTTGATCTTTCGTGGTGGAGCCGAAGGGAATTGAACCCTCGACCTCTTGAATGCCATTTATCTGTTAAGGATATCCAGTTTATGCATAGTGTTCTCTGTTGATAGGCATAGCTTAACAAATCGAGACATGAGGGGCAACCATTTTACATGGTGTTGCCCCTTTTTATTTCCTGTCTGCTGCACAATTAGTGCACAGAGGGACCGAGGGGACCGCATTCATGGGGACCCCATCCACCGGCTATCAAGGACCTCGAAACACACGGGAAAGGTAAAACAGGCTATATACTATGGGTATAATTTCCATATCACTTATTGGAATTTATACTTTGTCTCTCAGATCCGTGAGTAGAGATATTCGAATGAAACCTTCAAAATTGGCAAATCGTTGCTGATGGCACGTTATATACAGTTTCCCCGGACCTATAAAACCAATGATTCTTTGCGTAATCAACGGTTGATGAGTTGAAGTGAAAGCCACCAATTTATCGAAGAAACATTCAGTATTGTAAGGCCTTGATATCAAGACCTAATCTATGGTTTTTTCTTTTAGGATATTTGAATAAGTCATATGTCTTAGTATGAAGCCTGGATTCAAAATCACATTGATAGCATGTTGTATTTATCTATAAATTAATACTTCTCAAGTCTCATACAATCACGTAGTAATAACATTATTAATATGTTATGCTTTTGGTATATTTCTGGTACCCTCTTGGGGAGGTTATTTCTCTAATGCCACATAAGAAACTTAAAAGTACACAGATAATCGCAATTAATAACAAATCGACAATACCTGCAGATGTCAATCCCCAATGGGTGTTTTTGAGGAAATACTGGTCTTGGATATTAGTTGTCCTGATTTTATTAATCGTTGCTTCGACTCGCATACGACTTCTGCAAATCCCATTGGAACGTGATGAGGGTGAATTTGCCTACATGGGCCAACTTATGATCCAAGGAATTCCACCATATCTCTTGGCATATAATATGAAACTCCCTGGTATTTATGCCATTTACGCATTGGTAATGACGATTTTTGGACAAACAATAACAGGTATACATATCGGATTAATGCTTATCAACATTGCTGCCATTATACTCTTGTTTTTACTTACACGAAGAATTTTTGATGAAGTTGCTGCTATTGTTGCGGCAGCAAGTTATGCCCTGCTTTCACTGAGTCCCTCTGTTTTGGGGACGTCAGCACATGCAACACAATTCATTGTCCCTTTCGTGTTAGGGGGTACTTTGCTTCTTTTAAAAGCGCTTGATTCAGGGAAATACTGGATGATTTTTACAAGCGGGTTGTTGTACGGTCTTGCATTTATCATAAAACAGCATGCTGTCTTCTTTATCGCTTTTGCAGTGATTTATTTAATTGTGCAACTCATAAAGACACAAAAAACAGATTGGAAAGGTCTAGCAGGCAGGACCGGCTTGCTTCTGTTCGCCTCTGCACTCCCCCTTATCCTCAGTTGTATAGTGCTCTATGCCGCAGGGGTCTTCCCAAGTTTCTTGTTCTGGACCTTTACTTACGCACATAATTATGTGTCAGAACAATCTCTTTCTGATGGCCTGCAGAACCTTATAAATTCTCCACTAATGTCCATGAACCCATGGGGTTTGCTCTTGGGAATAGCTGGAATTGGGTTTACAGCTATTTTATGGAATGTAAAGGCAAAATCGAATTGGCAATTTCTTGCTAGTTTTCTAATTTTTTCATTCCTGTCAATTTGTCCAGGGTTATACTTCCGACCTCACTATTTTGTCACAATGCTCCCTGCAATATCTCTATTGGTTGGTGTTGCTGTAAGCGCAACAATGCAGTATATATTATTTAGGAATATGCCTTTTTCTGTACAGATTCTAGCGATCTTCATCTTTGCAGCAGCCATAATTACCCCGGCTTATAAATTTAGTTGGTTTTTCTTAAAGGCAAAACCTTTTGAGGCATCTTTAATGATGTATCAGTATCATCCTTTTCCAGAATCAATAGAAATTGCAGAGTATATAAAAAATCATACAAATAAAGATGATAAAATTGCTGTTATTGGCTCAGAACCCCAAATCTATTTTTATGCAAACAGGAGATCTGCAACCGGCTACATATATGTATATGGCTTAATGGAAAACCAAGAGTATGCATCCAAAATGCAGATGGAGATGATTCATGAAATTGAGGAAACCCATCCCAAATATGCAATTTACATCTATAATCCAGTTTCTTGGTTTGCTAACAAGAATTTGAACATGAACATGGGGATGTTAAAATGGGCGTCGACATTTCTTGGAAAATACTATCGAACTGTAGGTATAATTGATCATTATGCTAATGGTTATGTGGCGTTTTGGGAAAATGATCTTCGTCAATATAAACCGAATTCTTGTTTTAAAATCGTTGTAATGGAACGTATAGGTGGAAAAGAGTCCAATTTGCTTAATAATGGCTAAATAGTAGTTTAGGTGCGATTAACTGTAATAACCACGAGGTAATCTTACAACTCAGATTAAGAGTTTGAATCAGACCGTACACAGCAGATTATTCTTGAAATTGTTGATTAATATCTCGAAAACTATACAGATATTGATTCCCCAAAGAGTATAACTTATGTGCCAACACCCTGAGCTAAGTTATAATAATGCCCATCATAGATTAAACTCATAATCATCGCTTTACTCATAGTGAACATAACTGCGATAAATAAATACTTTCAAGACGGGTTGAAAAGTAAAGGTTCCTTAAAATAATCTTTGCTCTGGAGCATCCGATGTCAAAGTCCATCAGGGGGTCACTATACCTGTCCATGAACCTAAAAGAAGCCCTGCCCGGGTAAAAGGCAGGGCCGGTGTAATTTAGTATGGAAGAGGCTTTCAGTTGAACAGAGGAAATGGCCTCGGTTCAAACGGATCGTATATCGGTATCATGCTGAAGAAGTTTGGATCGATTACCGGTATAGAGCCGTTAAAGAGTATGTTACCCGATTCACCGAGCGGGAACATACTCTCGATCCGAATGGGACCGCCCGGCCCTAGCTTAACGCAGTGCGCGTACGTTGATCGTTCAGCATATGGTATACTATCGACGACCATACTATCGACGACCATACCACCTAAGAAGCTATCTGTAAGCACGATCTCCCCACGCTGCCCTGTGCCCCACGGCCGTTTATTGAGGTCAAGACTTGTAAGCACGTTATCGAGCGCTTGCACAATGATGCCATCCGGGTTCTGGCCCTGGAACCAATCATAGTTGTTGAAGCCGCCGGCCATGGCATGGAGAAATACATTGAACAGGCGGTGTATGACAACATTATCGTTAGCATTGAAATAGAACGGGAGCGTATTGGCGAAGGTGAGCCTGATGACCTCGCGAATCCAGGCATCCTGCAGTATCCAGGCATCGGCACGGTCTACGCCTTGACGCCATTCCGAGGGGCCTCCATCGACAAAATGGCCGTCCCACGCCGAGAGCAGGTCGAGTGCCGCCTTTCTTACAGGGGTGAGGCCCACATTGTTCACAGCATCAGTGAAATCCTTCTCCACGAAATCCCACGGGATGCCGCCGCTTCCGAAAGAATCGGTGGTTGCAATATAAAGGGCCAGGTCCCGCACCTCTTCGTAGGTGAGGTTCTTATTGGCGGAAAGATAGTCATTAATCACGTGAGCCCTGACGAACGGCCCGAAAAAGTAGCCGGGACTGTTGATGGAGTCATTGTAGTTTGGATTACTTTTATTGTTCCACCCGCAGTAATAGCCCTGGGCGTTATTGCGATCCGTTGACCGCGGAATGAGAACCGAGGCATCCCACTCAAGTGCGGGAGCGATCAGACCCTGGGGCAGACGCCATTCTCCTGCAGGCCTTACCGGGTCACGGCCTGACATCCAGTAAGCGATATTCCCATCCTTGTCGGCATAACAGAAGTGCTGGCTTACCGCTACATCCTCGATGGCCTTGCCGAATTCATACATGCTCTGTGCGCGTGCAAGATTCATGAATGCCTTGACCGTCTTGAACTCATATCCCCAGTGTGAGTACTTCCAGGAAAGGAGAGGGCTTTGGTTGACTATGGGCCCATGCTTGCTAC
>JBEKCL010000273.1:0-7219 GCA_050014895.1 Dehalococcoidia bacterium | reverse complement strand
CCGGGCTGCTCGACCAGTCTGTCAGAGTTCCCTGGCTGAAGAATAGGAGCCTGCGCTTCACGACTGGCTAATGTTAATTCAATTTTAGTACTTAAAACCCCGTGGAAATCGAGGCTAGTAGAGTCGATGGCGGAACATGAAGGCGTTCCTTTCTGCATATTGTCGGGAAAGTTTGGCCTGGTCGACTGGAACCATCCACTGCCGTTGTATGATCATCTATTGCTGGCCGAAGAAGTACCTCAGTTGGTCGAGGTGGTCAAACAGCAGCTCGGTAATAAGGGCATAACACAAGTTGATTATTATTCCCGTTCGCCCGAAGTGGACGCAAGAATTATTCCGTACATGAACACGATCGAGAACGCATGTGCAAGCATTGGCGTAGACTTGCAAACCTATATTCTGGAAGAACCTAAAATCAATTCAGCAATGCGCAACTGGAAACAGATCACGGAAATGGCGGCAGATACCCGGCAAACGCTAACATCTGATAGAGTTCAAGGTGAGCAAGCGTTCGTTCAACTGCTAACGCTTTTCCCCGATGATGGAATGGTCTTTTTACAGAGAGGTAACGCATACGCGACGATAGGTGAATTCAAACTTGCCAAGATGGATTTTGAGGCCGCTGAACGATTGTTTCCTCTGGAGCGCTGGCGGCTGGTAGCGCGAGAAGCAGCGGCAAGGATCGATCAGGAATTTGCCGCAGGTGGCACAATTGCAGAGGCACGCCGCAGGATCAATGGTCTTAGGAAAGTAGATGCTGGCTTGAAAAGCAGCGCCCTTGCTGACATTGAAAAAGCAATTTTAGAGCCTGAGACTTCTGGGACTGAGTTACGCAAATATTTAGGTAAAATAGTCAATAAAATCTTGAGCAAGTATCATTTTCCATCTAAGGGTGCCTTGGTCGATAATATTACAGATTTGAAAGACAAAGCGGTCATACCAGAAATCGTAGCTAACCACATGCATACAATTCGTATTATAGGCAATCGAGCAGTGCACCGGCTAGATGAGCCTGCGCTGCAATCCAGTGATGTATATCCAAGCGTAACGGCTCTAGTCGCAATACTTGAATGGATGGATAAAAGTGGAATATAAACTACTGCTAGGTGCTTGTCTATGAGGCAGAAACGGTTATTGCATTCACGGCGCATGTTGAGAGTACTCTTTGTGAACATGGCAAGCCCAATACTGGTCTGAAGCCATCAGATGCTCCTTGAACCTGAAAGGGAGGAGGATGCGATTCTTATATGTTGTTCCTGGGGATGATAATACTCGCAGTTATTTTTTTAGTCATTCAGAATGACATAAAAAAATCTTCTGATAAAATATATCCTGGAGTTCGGCTAACTTATGAGGGTGGCCATCCAGATTTACGAGGTCCAGTATCTATATCTTTAATGAATGACAATGATAAAATCATTTTACAATGTATTAAATTACCATATAAAAATGTCGTTCTTCAGAAGACAAACATCAAAGATATAAAATTGGTTTTAAGTGACAATGGGGTGGATGTTGTAGAAGGAGCAATCGTTGGCGACTTATTACTTGGTCCCGTTGGCGCTTTATTGGGAGGAGCAGCTGCCGAAGAAGATTCGAATACTCCTTTGTTGCAGATGGTTTATTTAGATTCAGGCATTACATATGAGCTATATTTTATCGATGATGATATTATGAACAAGCTCCTAAAAGTCAAGCAATTAATGGCTACTTAGTTCTAAATGGAGTAATGAATGTTAGCAATATTAATAGCCATCATTGTAATATGTCTTATATTTATTTTATTACACCTTCGGCCATTAACTGAAGATGAAATAAACTCATTGGCTGTTAAAAAACGCAGTAAAAATATTCGTAGATATTACTATTTTGATGTTCGCGAATATAATGCTAATAAAGACTTTAAAAAAAGCATGAATCCTAATGGCACATTTTATTATATTAATGAGAATCTACATGAATTTCCTTCACTTGCTGCTGCGTTATTAAAATATAAAAAGCACGAATGGGTAATTATTGCGTTTGAAAAATGTAAGATAATAACCCAAATATGGCTTAACAAAGGCAACGATAAAACAGAAGTTGGTTTAAATTTACCTGTCAGTAATATACTTAAAATAGCTAAGGTAAATGCCCATAACTCAGTAATTAGATTCCATAATCATCCAAACTCTAACCCTGATCGTTATATTTACAATAAACCAAGTAGCCAGGACTTGCTTTCTGCCGGAAAGTTATCAAAAACATTTAATGATCAGGGTATAAACTTTTTGGATTTTGTTTGTGAAAGAGGTAAACATTATGAATATTACCTATCTGCCAGCAATAAATTTATGCCCCTGGAAGAATATCTATCAGACATAAACAAGATTAATGGCAGTTCAAGAATAGATAACTTAAAGCTTCATATCGAAAGAATATTTTAAAATACCAGAGCAATATTACATTTCAATATCGGGTAACGGGTGGGACTAAAATGGAATAAGGATTGGTCTTTAAGGAAATTCTGAGTGAAATCAATCTTCAAGCGTGCGAGGTAACAGACATGATTCATGAGATACATCTGCAGAGTAAAAATCGAGAAGAAATGATCGACATAACGGCGCAGGTTGAGAAGCTTCTTGTTCAGGAAAATGTTCAAGAAGGGCTTCTCGTTGTATATTCTTCCCATACAACGGCAGGGGTAATGATCAATGAAAATGCCGACCCCGCTGTACAATGGGATATTCTACAGAGGCTTGGTGAGATTGCCCCACGGGATAGGGCTGAGGATCGGCATAGAGAGGGGAATTCTTCTGCCCACCTGAAAGCGAGTATGGTAGGGACATCCCAGGCCGTCATTGTTCATAACGGGGAACTGCTCCTGGGCCGCTGGCAGTGTATTTATTTTTGTGAATTTGATGGTCCCCGTGAGCGTCTCTGTTATGTGAAGATCCTCAAGTAAACCATGATGCGACCTAAATGTTTTAAGTTGAGTGGCGCCATCGATGATCATAGAGAATCCTATTGGGTGGTGAAAACCGGTGACCGTTACTATCTCTAACAATATCCTTCTCACCAAACAAGAGATCGATTGTATCAAACAACAGATTGATAAAGCCGATCCTGGTGAGAAGCGCCGTTTACAACGACAATTGAAAGAACTCCAGATCCTCCAACTTTGGCAACTGAGCCAGAATAAGGTGCTCAAATGAAAGTCTCCATCCTGATCGCCAAGCTCCAAAAGTTCCATCCGGACTCCGACCTCACGGAGATCGAGGTTTGGCGCCTCTTCGACAACGATGCGGTTGCCCGGGAGATTGACGCCAAGTTTGAACGGGTGCAGCAATACCTGGCAAGCGGTGATCTGGACGGACTGAGGGAATTCATCAAGGCAGAGAAAAAGCAGCGCTCCGGCAACTGAGGTAGCAAGTCATGCCCGAACAATTGTGCTGTTTCATGGCGGAGGAATTAGCAGTTGGATGTGGGACCGGTTCACTGCCTTTTTGCACGATAAAGAATTAGTCAATGAGGTTACCACTGTGAATATACAAATATATGGAAGAAGCAAATGTTTCGACACCCGAAAAGCTGAAAGATTTCCTTAATTTGACTGTATTTTAACCGTGTTACCGAACCCCTGTAACATTATGGCATGAAATGTTTTCAATGTCCATTACTGTTTTCAAGGATCGTAGTGCCGCACGGACTAGTAGAACGATTCCATAATAACATATCAATATTAGATGACCGAAATTGAATCCAATTTATACTTCCATCGATACACGACCGGGGACTCGTTGATCATATCGATGCATGAAAGGATGCGCTCGGCAAGCTCATTCTTCGATTTGACCCTGATTCCCCGGAGCACCGTCCTGGCAAGCTTGCCAAAGAAGGATTCGATAATGTTCAGCCAGGAGCCATGTTTGGGGGTGAAGACAAATTCGAAGCGGTTGGGAACCGTGGCCAGATAGGTCCGGGTCTCCTTGGAAGTATGTGCGCTGTGATTATCCAGCACTATGGTGATCCGTTTCTTACCGGGATAATGGGCATCAAGCTTTTTCAAGAAGTTTATCATCTCCTGGCTTCTGTGCCTTTCTTCAACTGTAGCGATGACCTCGCCGGTTAAAAGGTCTATGCCGGCAAGAAGGCTGAGTGTCCCATGTCTCACATATTCGTGGTCACGATAGACGGTAGCATATTTGCCAGGCGAAGGGGGCAGATCTGGAGCAGTGTTTTCAATCGCCTGGATTCCAGGTTTCTCATCATAAGAGATGTAGGCAGACAGACTATCCTCTCCTTTTGCAGATATGACCTGGACCTCTTTGTACACCTGCAGCACCTGAATCATTTTCTGATCGAACTCGGGATCGCGGCGTTCCAGGTAGTATTGGATCTTGTGCGGCCTGATCTTGTTCTCGGACAGTATCTTGGAAACCGTTCCCCGAGACAGCCTTGCCAGGCAGTCGAAGCCAAGTTCCAGACAGTGCTTTCGGATGTGCTCCGCTAAAAGCCTGGTCGTCCACAACTCGTAGCTGTAACCAAGGTCTTTGGGCTTTTGACAGGCTATCGACACGACCCAGGCCCTCGCTTCGGAAGTAATTACATGAGGTTTACCCTTGCGGGGAAGATCTTCGAGGGCCGCTTCAACACCCAGGTCCAATGCTTTGGAAATATGCCTTTCTACCTTGGGGCGATTGATTTTCAAGGTACGCGCAACGGACGATACTGTTGCTCCGTGATAATAGGCTAAAAGAATTTTTGCTCTTTCAATGCTGCTCATGCTTTCTGTTCTGGACTTGGCGATAAATTGAACTTTGCCCTTGTGCTTTCAAACGGCATGCTCATAACCTCCTTAAAGTTTATAGGAGAATTATAAACCAAAATCTAACAGATTGCAACGTTATTTAGGAATCGTTCTACTAGTAATAGTAATAGTATGTGTTATCCTCGCTCCAGTTGGTGTATAACATAGTATTTGTTATAAAAGTGATCCGCTAAACAGTTCCCAGTTAAGGAGAGACGAAAAATGGAAATGATCGGCTTAGATATTAGAGTTGAAAATTGTTATAATAACTATCTATATAAAATCTTCAATGGTATTGACTTGTTAAAATATGTGTGGGAAATACATGCCGATGATATTTTGTATACTGTAAATGGAGGAATAATGCAGGGTCTTTTTAGAAATGGTATTTTGAGCGGTGAAGAATTATTTAATTGTATTTCAAGGGATAGTTATTATATGATATTTGTTGATCTAAAGGCGTATCTACCAGGTAGTAGTAGCCGTATTGAAATTAAGACATTTGAAGATTTTATTAAAAGTAATTGCGAATTGGTACTTATTTGTACAGACACAACGTATATTGAATTTTATTGCAAAGATGAATCTGTATTAGATAAAGTATATAATAATTGTATTGATAGCCATTTTGAAAAAATAAAATACTTGTCTATCGAAGATGTTCCTGGAAGAAATTTAGTCGCTTGGTAATATGGATGAAAACTGGGTCATATATATGGCCGCTTAGATATACTGGTTTATTATTAATTATAGGGCCACTTGTCCTTTTGATATACGGTTGGTTAGTACATTAATGAAAATATAGTCAAACTACTTGCAAGGAGTTATATAAATCTTCACTTCTCATATAGTATGCGATAATGTGATCGGTACATCAAGATCTGAATAGCGGGATCATGATTATAAAGGCACAAACAACATAATTAACTATCTCAGGATGGGTTAATCAGGATAAACTAACGCTCGGAGCCAGTTCTTGATGGGAGTGGCCTACGGCAACTGCACCTTCGTGGCAGTGGAGACAATTCTCTTATCTTGGGGGAATCAAACATGAAACCAAGCCTCGCAAAGCTGCTCCTTATCTTATTGCCCTTATTCTTACTAATCATACCCTCTGCAAACGCCGCCACGCAATATTCCTACGATGCGGCGGGCAACCTGACAGGGGCATCATCCAGTCCGTCGTACCTTAACACCCTGACACTCGGCGGCAGTCCGAACCTGACCTATAACGGTTCCCCCTTCACCTTCGATCTGACCATGCTCTCCCTGACCGGATATGACCAAGATAACCTATTCTACAGCATCAGTGGCCAGACAGTCACCTGGTCAGTCACCGGCCCTGCTGCCGTCTCCGGCAGCACCCTGACAGTTAACAATTCCGGGCAGGTAGGAGTAACCGCCACCATCGGCACGGTCGTCAGCAACACCCTGGCCCTTACCGTTCCTCAGGGAGTACTGACCACCCTGAACTTGAGCGGCACCCCGAGCCTTATTTACAATGGAACGCCCCTCACATATAACCTGAGCAACCTCACCCTGACCGGGGCGGACCAGTTCGGCAATCCCTACAGCCTCTCCGGACTGTCAGTCACCTGGGCGGTCACCTCCGGCCCGGCCACGGTCTCCGGCAGCACGTTAACGATCACCAATTCCGGCACGATAGGTGTGACTGCCAGTATCGGCGCCGTCACCAGCAACACCCTGAGCCTCGCCGTTGCTCAGGCGGTACTGACCACCCTGACCTTGAGCGGCTCCCCGAGCCTGGCCTACGATACCGTACCCCTTACATACAACCTGAGCAACCTCACCCTGACCGGAGCGGACCAGTTCGGCAATCCCTACAGCCTTTCCGGACTGTCAGTCGCCTGGGCGGTCGTCTCCGGCCCAGCCACCGTCTCCGGCAGCACATTAACGATCACCAATTCCGGCACGATAGGTGTAACTGCCCGTATCGGCACCGTCACCAGCGAAACTCTGAGCCTCGCCGTTGCTAAGGGAGTGCTGACCACCCTGACCTTGAGTGGCGCCCCGAGCCTGACCTACAATGCCGTACCCCTCACATATAACCTGAGCAACCTCACCCTGACCGGAGCGGACCAGTTCGGTAATCACTACAGCCTTTCCGGACTGTCAGTCGCCTGGGCGGTCGTCTCCGGCCCGGCCACCGTCTCCGGCAGCACGTTAACGATCACCAATTCCGGCACGATAGGCGTGACTGCCAGTATCGGCGCCGTCACCAGCAGCAACCTGACCTTTATAGTAAATCGGGCAAACTCGGTGCTGACCGCCCTGACCCTGAGCGGCGCCCCGAGCCTGACCTACAATGGAACACCCCTCGCATACAACCTGAGCAACCTCGCCCTAGCCGGGGTAGACCAGTTCGGCAGTCCCTTCAGCCTTTCCGGGCTGTCAGTCACCTGGGCGGTC
>JBEKCL010000272.1:0-3943 GCA_050014895.1 Dehalococcoidia bacterium | reverse complement strand
AATTTGATTCTCTGCGAACAAATCCCAATTAAAATTATTGAGTTATATTTTCCAGTTCACATTTTTGTATTGGTACAGCTTGGCAGCAAGTTCTGCTCCGAAGCTGTTTGGCGTCACAGGAAATGGTATGCAGCCAGAAGTGATTATCCTAAGCAAAAACGGCTTAGAACCAATGGAGACTCTCGTTCAACCTTGTTTGGCAGGCGAAAATCCGTTTACCGACAGCTAGGGGGAATTCCCAGGGTTTTGTATGTTGTTAGATCAGCCCTTCATTGATGAGGGAATTAATCACAATTGTGGAAAGTTCCTTGCTAACAGATGGGACGTTTTCCGGTTCGGCTGTCTGGATAGTAGTGGCTGACTGAAGCTTACCGCTTTGCACATCGAATAAATTGACCTGAATCTTTGCGATCTCATAAATCGATATATAAGGCGACTCATAATAGCTGGCCCCGTCCATGTAACCATACAAGTCCCACCTTAGAAAACTCCCCGGGTACCAGTAGTTCTTATAAATGTCTGCATTGTCAGGCGGCAAGGATGTCTGCCGCAAGGCCCCTATATTCTTCATCGTGAGCACGGCATCCGCACCAGACTCCTCAACCCCCTTTGCTATAGTTTGACTGTTGACCCTCTTCCCCATGGGAAAGATCGCATGACCTGCCACAGACTCAATACCCCTGCGTCTAAGTTCGCCGGCTAGATAATCCTCATAGACCTTGCACGTAGTTTCGTTCTTGGAGATATATACCAGCAAAAGTTTATGGTGTCTCAGGAATGTCATGTTAGGGTTGTGCCAGGTGTCCGCAAGATAGGTGAGCGCGCAGGATGTCAGTAACATAGTTATGAAAATCAGACCCATGAGCTTTAAGTGGAATGAATGCACGCCGCAACCTCCGGATACAAATCATAACTTAATTATATCACTGATAATCTGTCCGCAAAAGGATAAGATATTTAATATTGGTAACATATCGATACAGAAGTGTAATTCACGAGAAGCTATTACATGCGATTGGAAGGCATTACGTTGAAGCCACTGTTAGAGTTTTGCTGCAGGGTTCGTGTTACTTCTTCATTGGTTCGCCCTTTTAGAAATACCAAGCATCTCAGGCTCTCCATCACCTATGACAGTTCAATGGGTTAATGCCACTGCCGGTTTAAATCGATACCATGTAATATCGTGACTCCAATATGGTATGACGATTACAAATCCATAGCTAATTGCCCAATCTAGGACAATAAGCGACCCATCAACTGCTTTCCGGCACCACAGACTTCGTTTTCCCTCCAACGAAAATCTGGGAGGAACAAGCACATTTGCAAAATGCCATAGATTTAGAACTACGCAACCTCTTTTGCAAATAAAACAATTCGTTGAATTTTGATATTCTGAAGACTGACTCCAAGATAATTTTTCAGTTCCATTTGCAAGCGAATGTGCTTCTACTAAATCGTTGAAAGGCCCTACCACTAATACTGTATCCACATTCTCATAAATTGAGTCTTCACCACCATGGAGCAGTTGTGTAAGAGATACCTTGCCAATCAGCTTACCATCTTGAGATATAATTTCACCTTTATCTTTATATCTCCCATCAATAACATTACAATTGCCATCGGTTTCATCACCCTGTGACAGAGATGGCAAATTAGCAGGTAATTGTGGAGCGCAACCGCTTAGCCCCAAAATACAAATACAGACTAAGGATAAGAAGTATTTGATGCTTGACGATAAAGACCAATACGTTTCCAGAATTTTCTCCTGCCAATACATGGCCATCTCATGATAATCGAGTGCGTGAAGAATAAAAGAAAGGAAATTATCTATCTTGATTTGTTTTAATAATATCAGTATTTACCGAAATTGCAGCTATATCAGTTCACATTATTGAGTTCACTCTGCTTTGATATGGAGAAAATCTATTGAAATATTTATACAATATTATGCAAAGGGACTAAAGCTCGGCCCCGTAAGATAATTAAAAACGAACAACTGCCGCAGTTTCCAAGCTTTATATCTTCAATGGCCTTGATGCCGAATGATCCGGCTTTAACTGGCGAGCGGCTCTGCCTCCGGGAGACTCGGAAGCGTGTAGCAGCTAGTGGCTTTGGCTGCGAGAGCCCCGGAAAGCTGCCAGGACTTGACATTGGAACGCCCTGCCTTTAGATTGGAAATGGCCCAGTATCTCACAGAGTTATCCACATTACTTATTGATATTTAATGCCCCAAATTTTTCGGTTTTTACAAATTCATTTTTAAATAAGGAGATTCCATATTGGAACGCAAATACAACTAGTTAGATGACTGCCTATACATTGTGCAATTAGCTAAAATGCCTTAAGACACGTTACATTTAATGAGTTTATCCACAGCTACGGGATACTTATCCACACGATTTGTTAATATACATGTAACAATGCGATTACTCTAATAATTCTTTCAAATAATAGATACGCGAGACATCTTGAGTGCATAAACCTCGTATTTCTGTTTGCAAATTACTGTATCTAAATATAGCCATATTTACAAGCTTTTTCAAGTGAGTGAGACATTGCCTGGTTCGTCTTCCCATGTAATTTAAGCATTGACAAGCAGGAGGCGACGGCACGATTTATTAAAAGGCATAAGGCCTTGGCTACAAGCTGGCGGGCGAAGGAATAGCATGCTTGACATTGATTAAGTCCTGTACAAAGGCCTCAGCCGATTCTCCCTGGACATCGTTGGTACCCATGTATGTGAAAGTATCTGCTCGACATATCGGGTTAAATGATGTAAATGTTAATACGACTGTTATTTGAATATTGATCCCACCTTATTCTTCATATTCTGTATATTTCTTGGCACTTCCACGGACCTTGTCTGCAGGATACTTTTTCTCATTTATAACGAGCTTACGTTCAGCAGCCTTGTATAGGTCAATTCCGAGTTTGTCGGAAATTCTGACCAGATAAATAAGAATATCTGCTATTTCCTCCTCAACCGATTGACGTTTCTTATCCTCTAGTATATGGCTTTGCTCTCCATTAACCCACTGGAAGTGTTCTATAAGTTCAGCAGCTTCTGCAATCAAAGCCATCGAGAGATTTTTGGGAGTATGGTACTGGTCCCAATCTCGTTCCTTAGCAAAATCACGCAGCCGATCGCAAAGGATGCGGTCGTCTACATCTCCTTTTCCAGCAGCATCACCAATCTCTTCTGATGTTTTGCGTTTGTAACAGGACTTTCACAATTGTCCCGTAGCATCTGGTTCGAAGAATCAGCGAACTCAAACAAAAGAAAAGGGCGACGGGAATGGAACTCTCCACGCATGAAATGGATGGCGGCATCACGCGGGTCGAGCTGGATGGACGCATGGACATTGGCGGCGCTGCGGCCGTTGATATGAAGATGAATTTGATTGCGGGCAGCGCAAAGAAACTGCTGATCGACTTGCAAAAGGTCACCTTCCTTGGTTCCATGGGATTGAGATCCATCGTGATTCCCGCGCGAGCGGTGCACAGCAAGGGTGGCAAAGTTGTCCTTTACGCGCCCACCGAGATGGTGGAATCGGTTCTGAAGACCAGCGGCATTGACTCCATCTTGCCGGTTCACCACGATCTGGCAACGGCGATTGCCGCGTTGCAATGAGCACCATCTCCTCTCCGGTGGCGGCTATGCCCGCAGAAGACACAGCCAAACACGTGTCCCGGCTGACCCTGAAAAGTCAGCTTGACGACATGGCCTTGCTCTGGCCCTGGGTCGAGGCGCTGATCGCTCAATTCGCCATCCCATCCGACACGGCGTTCGCCATCCACCTTTGCCTCGAGGAAGCAATTTCAAACGTCATCCGGCACGGCTACAACGGGGACCCCGGTCATACTCTCACCGTCGACTGTGCCTCGCCGAACGCGCACGAATTCGTCTTCACCATCGAGGATCAGGCTCCCCCTTTCGATCCGC
>JBEKCL010000271.1:0-3954 GCA_050014895.1 Dehalococcoidia bacterium | reverse complement strand
TCTGGTCGAAGATATCGCCCTTATCATAAGTGGCCAGTTTAAAGCTGTACAGCGAGTAAGGCGACTTGCGCCCGGTAACCGTCGAGGTCCCCTTGAATAATTTCAGCCGGACCGTGCCGGTAACAAAACGCTGCGTGCTTTGCACATAAGCTGCCAGGTCCTGATGCATAGCACTGAACCAGAGACCATTATATATCAAATCGGAATATTCTACAGCTACCCCTTGTTTAAAGCGCATTTGCTGTTTGGTTAAAGTCATTTCTTCCAGTGCCAGATGGGCTTGCAGTAAAACAATCGGGGCCGGGGCTTCGTAGACCTCTCTGGACTTGATACCTACCAGACGGTTTTCGATATGGTCGATGCGCCCGACGCCATTTTCTCCGGCCACTTTATTAAGACGCTCAATCAGGCTAATACCGTCCATTGCCAGTCCGTCCAGGGCTACCGGGATCCCTCTTTCGAACTCGATCTCTACGTAGGTCGGTTTATCCGGGGTCTTATCCGGTGACCTGGTCCAGATAAAAGCATCCTCGGGCGGTGCATTCCAGGGGTCTTCCAGAATACCACACTCTATAGCCCGCCCCCATAGATTCTCATCGATGGAGTAAGGCTTGTCCTTCTTTACCGGGACCGGTATCTTGTGTTTGTAGGCATATTCCATGGTCTGCTCACGAGTCATACCCCAGTCACGGGCAATGCCGATGATCTTCAACTCCGGGCCAAGGGCAAATATACCGACATCAAAGCGCACCTGGTCGTTGCCCTTGCCGGTGCAGCCGTGGGCGACCGTATTTGCACCCTCCTTATGGGCAGTATCGCACAGCCATTTGGCGATCAGCGGGCGGCCGAGGGCGGTCGCCAGCGGGTACTGGCTTTCATACAGTGCGTCGGCCTTGATAGCACGGGCAACATACTCGTCGACAAATTCCTTGCGGGCGTCGAAGGCGATGGACTTGATGGCGCCCAGCTTGAGCGCCTTCTTCCTGATGCCCTCAACATCAGCCACCCCACCGAGGTCCACGCAGAGCGCAATGACATCCATCTTATATTTATCGGTCAGCCATTGAACGGCCACCGACGTATCCAGCCCTCCACTGTAAGCAAGGACAACTTTTTCTCTTTTTGCCATGGTTTTAGCGCCTCTCTTTTAATACTTTATCCAGTATAGCCAATGCCCGGTCAATGTCTTTTTCAGTCACAATTAAGGCAGGCATTAACCTCAAAGCATCCGTTTTCACGTTATTGACCAGCAGCCCGTTTTCCAGGCATTCCAGCATTAACGATTCAGCAATTTCCGACTTGAATTTTACAGCCAGCAACAATCCTTTTCCCCTGATCTCGGTTATTACATCGTGTTTAGCCGCCAGTTTTTTCAAACCGTCTTCCAGGTACAAACCCATTTTGGCGGTATGCTCCGGCACTTTCTTATCAAGAATATAGCTGAGAACTGCAAAGGCAGCAGCACACGTAAGGGGGTTGCCTCCGAAAGTCGAACCATGTTCCCCGCGTTTAAAGACACAGGCGCTTTCTTTGGCGAGAAATGCGCCAATAGGCACCCCGCCGCCCAGCCCCTTGGCAAGCGTCATGATGTCCGGCTCTACTCCAAACAGTTCATAAGCATACAGTCTGCCGCAGCGGCCGATGCCTGTCTGCACTTCATCCAGTATAAGAAGGATGCCCTTCTCATCGCACCATGCGCGGACTTTCTTCAGGTAATCATCAGCGGGAACGTTGACCCCGCCCTCGCCCTGAACAGGTTCGAGCATAACAGCGCACGTAATTTTAGTAGTGGCAGCTTTTATGGCCCCAATGTCATTGTAGGGCACATTAATAAAGCCTGTTGGCAGCGGGGTATAGGGTTCCTGCATCTTGTTTTGCCCTGTGGCTGCAGTGGCAGCAAGGGTCCTGCCATGAAAAGAATTCGTGGTGGTGATTATTTCGTAAGCCCCGTCCAGCTTCACTTTGCCATAGCGGCGGGCCAGCTTGATCGCACCTTCCACAGCCTCCGTCCCGCTGTTTCCAATGAAAGCGTAGTCGAGGCAACTGGTCTTGACCAGCAACTCCGCAAGCTGTAGCTGGGGAATAGAGTAGAACAGATTGGATGTCTGGATAAGGGTATTCGCCTGTTTTGTAAGCGCTTTCACAAGCACGGGGTGACAGTGCCCGAGGCTCGTTACCGCAATGCCGGCTACGAAATCAAGGTATTCTTTACCGGTATCGTCCCAGACTTTCGTCCCTTTCCCGCGCACAAGGGTAACCGGTATCCGCTTGAATACCGGCATAAAGACTTTGCTTTCAAGTTCCTTCCAGTCTATTTTTTTAGTTGACAATGGTCGTTCCTTTGCATTTGCCGTCAATTTCATCGAGCAACGCATGATCGACACGGCCGTCGATAATGCGCGTGAGCGACACTTTTTGCGATGCGACCAGGCTGGCCTCCAGCTTGGCAATCATGCCGCCGGTTGCCGTTCCGTTTTCAATCATCGATTTCGCCGTACCAGACTTGATCTGCGATATAACCTGCTTGGACTCATCATATATGCCCGGCACATCGGTGAGGAATATCAACTTGCTGGCGTTCAACGCTGCGGCGATTTTAGCAGCTATGGTATCACCGTTCACGTTCAGGAGATTAGTCTCCTCATTGCCCTGCGGTGCGCCGTTCATACATACCGGCGCTATCACAGGCATATATCCTCCATTTAACAAGACACGCAGCGGCCTGACATCCACCGTCAATTCCTCGGCAGTAAGGCCCAGCTCACGGTTATTGTTCTTGCCCATAACCATCGCGCCATCGGCCCCACATATGCCGATTGTTTTGCCTCCCAGGCGGCATATCTCGGAAACCAACTCTTTATTAATCAGCCCGGCCAAAACCGCCGTAACCACCTTTAATGTATCAAGGTCGGTCACACGCAGTCCCTGGACAAAGCGCGTGGGAATTTCCAGTTTGCTCAGCCAGTTGGTAACAGCACTGCCGCCGCCGTGGATGACCACTACCGGGACCCTCTTTTTCTGGAGTTTCACCAGGTCTTCCAGCGTGGTATCGTGCTGGCCCAATGTGCTGCCGCCGATTTTCACAACTATTATTTTTGATTTCATCAAAATATCCGTGGAATTATGTCGTATAATCGCTATTTATAGTAACATACTCCTGCGAGAGGTCGCATCCCCAGGCGACCGCTTTTCCGTTGCCGATATTCAGGCAAACCCTGATTTTCACCTCGCCGGTTTTCAACTTTTTGCTCAGTCTGTTCTTCTCGAACGGCAGGGGGCTGCCCTGTCTCATCATCGGTTCATCCTGCAGGAAAACATCAATATATTTTTCTTCCATGGCAACGTCGCTTCGCCCGAGGGCTGCGACGATGCGGCCCCAGTTGGGGTCGTTTCCATGTATGGCGGATTTCACCAGCGAAGATCCGGCTATGGTACGGGCTATCTTTTTCGCATCGGCGGAGCTTTTGGCGCCTTCAATACTAACCTCGATCAATTTGGTAGCGCCTTCACCGTCGGCAGCGATGCTGCGGGCAAGGAACTGGCAGACATAATTCAGCGCTTCCTGGAAATTTTTACCATTTTTACCGGTAATCTCCCCAGTATCAGCCGCACCGTTAGCCATGATCGACACCATATCGTTGGTACTGGTATCGCCGTCGATGGTGACCATGTTAATAGTGTTGTCTATAGCAGTTTTCAATACTTTGCGCAGGAAACTGATTTCCACACTGGCATCCGTGGTTAAAAAGCCAAGCAGGGTGGCCATATTGGGATGTATCATGCCGGCGCCTTTGGCAATACCGCCGATAACATACTGGCCAACGCTATCCGTGACCTTTACAGCAATCTCCTTCGGACGTGTATCGGTCGTCATAATGGCCTTCTCTAGCTTATGCCCGCCGTCCTTAGTCAGAGTTATCTTATCGATACCTGCCTCGATACGTTTCAATGGCA
>JBEKCL010000270.1:0-3972 GCA_050014895.1 Dehalococcoidia bacterium | reverse complement strand
TGATGCAATTATTCTGGGTGAAATAGAAGGCGTAACGTCAGCCTTCCTGCCCCGTCACGCGGTCGGACACAAAATACTGCCATCGGAATTGCCTTCAAAGGCGAATATTTATGCGCTAAAATCCCTCGGTGTTGAATATATCATTGCCATTTCAACAGTCGGCAGCCTCAAGGAGAAAATCAAGCCGACCGACATAGTGATACCGGACCAGATAATAGACCGCACATTCCTGAGGCCTGACACATTTTTTGGTAACGGGATAGTGGGACATGTAGCCTTCGCCGACCCTTATTGCCCGGCTCTTTCCGACGTGCTTTATGAAGCTGTACACAAGACCGGTGGCCGCGTACACGACGGCGGCACATGTATCGTCATGGAAGGCCCGCAGTTCTCCACCAGGGCGGAATCGGAATTATACAGGTCGTGGGGGGCCGATGTTATCCTTATGACTGCCCTGCCTGAAGCAAAGCTAGCCAGGGAAGCAGAGCTATGCTATGGCATGATGGCCATCGTAACCGATTACGATTGCTGGAATGAAGTTAGCGAAAGTGTATCAGCAGAAATGGTGATCGGTAATCTAAAGAAGACCCTGGAAACGGCTAAAAAAGCCCTGAAACATGCTATTGTTAATCTGCCTGCAAAGAGGGAATGCATTTGCGGGCATGCACTGGAAAATGCCATAATAACAGCCCCTGAAATGATACCGGACAAGGTTAAAAAGGACCTTAAACTAATCATAGGGAAATACATAAAATAGGTTTACAATGGCAAACCAACTTACGTTTAACTGTGCGGCGACTATGATAGGCAGTGTTCCATACACTGACCCTAGCAAGGCATGGAAAAAAATAGAGAAATATCTTAAGGACCTGCCGGTGTGGCCGCAGTTGCCGATGCGCTCAAACCTGGAAAACATGTATATACAATACAGCCAGGGATTTCCGGGGATAGTCATCGACGATCAAAAGATCTCGATCGAACGCGGCGCGTCCTTTGACCAGGCCCTCGAGCGCCTTTACTCGGATTCCGGCGAAGAGAAGCTGGACAACTATGCCATAAGCAAAGAATATTCCGCGGGCCTGCATCACCTTTCCTCCATTCATTCGCTGCCTGTTGTAAAGGGTCAAATTACCGGGCCTATCAGTTGGGGGTTATGCGTTACCGATGACTCCGGCAGAGGGATTATATATGATGAGACCCTGGCAGACGCCGTCGCCGGTTTCCTGAAACTCAAAGCACGCTGGCAGGAAGAGTTCTTACTCTCCGTGGCCGGACGGTCGATAATATTTGTTGATGAGCCGTACCTCACTTCGCTGGGGTCTGCCTTCGTAGCCCTGTCGAATGAACAGGTCTCTGCATTAATCACAGAGACACTCAGCGGCATAAAGGGGCCGAAAGGCATCCATTGCTGCGGCGGCACCGACTGGTCGCTCCTGCTCAAGCTGCCAATCGATATTCTCAGCTTCGATGCATACAACTACGTTGATTCACTTTTATGTTACGAGGCTGATTTAACGTCCTTCATCAACGCAGGCAAAGTCATAGCGTGGGGGATAGTGCCCAACGATGAAGACATACTGAAAAAAGAGTCACTATCCAGCTTAATGGACAGGTTTGGCGAAGCGCTTGCCCCGTTAACCAGGTGCGGCATCTCAATAAAGAAACTGGTTGCCCAAAGCATCGTGACACCTTCCTGCGGGCTGGCGTCTCTCTCTGACGACGCGGTTGAACAGGTGCTTGCTTTTCTGGCTCAGTTGAGCGAAAAAACGCGGAGCAAGTATAGTCCCCAATGACCGTAGATTTGAAATCCTGCCTGACTTTAGCGATAATTAAACACGAATTATTTTTTAGAAATCAGGGTTAGAGGAACTAGATGAATAAAAGGAAAAGAGTAGCAATATTCAAACACCGCGTAAAGAAGAAGAAGCTGGAAGAACGCAAGAAAGCGTTATTGCTTGCATCAGGCGGCACAATAAAGCCGGTTGCCAAAGCAGCTCCCAAGAAAGAAAAGGAGATGCTGAAACCCGTCAAAGCGCTGACTGACATGCTTAAGCCTAAAGAAGCAGCCCCGGTAAAGAAAGCTGCACCCAAAAAAGAGAAAGCTGAACCGGTGAAAGTAAAAGTGGAACCGGTAGAGGAAAAGCCCAAGAAAGCTCCGGCTAAGAAGAAGAAGGCTGAAGAGACTGAAACTGCAACCGTCGAAAAAACTGAGGCGGTGAAGAAGCCAGCCGCTAAGAAAAAGAAAACTGAAACTGCAGGAGGCTGATGGGGCAGGCTTATCTACTGACCGGCATGCCCGGCACAGGTAAGACAAGTATCATCCGGCAGGCAATCTCGCAGTCGAATTGCAATGCAGGCGGGTTTTATACGCAGGAAATCCGCAGTGTCGGCATACGGGAAGGTTTCCAGATCGTAACCCTGGATGGCAAGGAAGGGATGCTTGCTCACATTGCTATTGAAAGCCCTTTTAGAGTCGGGAAATACGGCGTCGACATCAGCGTTCTTGATACTATCGGCGTAGATTCGATCTATAATGCCGTCAAACAGTGTGACCTCATTGTAATCGACGAAATAGGGAAAATGGAGTTGTTTTCCCCGCGTTTTATCACCGCCGTTCAGGAGGCGTTAAGCAGCTCCAAGCGGGTCCTCGGGACAATCACGCTTAAACCACATCCTCTTGCGGATGCTATCAGGCTAAACAAGAGCATCAGGGTCGCTGAACTCACCAGGAATAATCAAAAATACGTCCTCGCTGAGATACTCACCTGGCTTAAGCAATAGTGGATGGAGATAGATCTTCAACCCGTCGGGGAAATAAACCACGGCATCTTGCTTCTACTCAAGGACAGGCTACACGGGGTGTTTGGATGTCCTGTAGTTATCGGGGACCCTATAGCAGTTCCCCAAGAAGCATTCTCTCCTGACCGTAAACAATATATCTCCGATATTTTTCTCGAGACCCTCAAGCCCGTTAAAAAAGCCCACACATACGTCCTGGGAATTACCGACGTCGACCTCTATACGCCGGGACTCAACTTCGTTTTCGGGCAGGCTGACATTACTGGCGGAGTATCCATAATTTCGCTGCACCTACTCAGACAGGAAAACTTCGGCCTGCCGGCTAACAACGATCTCCTGATAGAAAGAGCACAAAAGGAAGCAGTTCATGAGCTCGGGCATAACCTCGGCATGGGACATTGTGATGATGGAACATGCGTGATGCACTTCTCCAATAGCCTTATCGATACGGATGTTAAAAAGCCCTATTTTTGCCACCGTTGCCAGCCCAAATTGGCGTTATAAGCCGGCACAGGGTACAAAAATGCGCCGTTTTTTCATATAATCTTAGAAATTCTGCGTCCCGGGATTTCTCTGACAGCGCTAATCTTTATCGCAGGAGGACCAATTGAGCAAACTGGACGATTACAGCGGTGAGTTCAAGCCGGACCTGAAACCCGGTGATTTATCCTACGAAGCCCTCGAAAAGCTAATCCGTGTATATGCAAAACTATATAAGGCGCTGGACGGGTTCTGGTATCTAAACGTGATGGACAAGCACGGTAATGATGAAGCCCTTCAATGCGATTTATTGGTTTGGGAACGTCTATGCAAATACGAGATGGACAAGATAACCCAGGCGTTCAATATCAGCGGAAAGCCCGTGGTTTCCATGATGAAAGCTTTCCAGCTTAGCCCATGGTCATGGAACCTCAAATCCGACTTTGAGATGGTTAACGAAAACCATATAATCTGGCGGGTGTTACATTGCCCTACTGTCGCCGCCATGGAAAAGGAAAATAAGGGCAGGGAACAGGCGCAGTGCAACTATATTGAAGTGCGTTTAAACGATGCTTACGCCCACTATTTTGATCCCAGAATCAAGGTAACCTGCCTGAAAACTCCGCCCCGGCAAAGCAAAGATGATTATTTCTGCCGCTGGGAATTCAAGCTGCCGGACCTTGGCGAAGGCGT
>JBEKCL010000269.1:0-3978 GCA_050014895.1 Dehalococcoidia bacterium | reverse complement strand
GTGTTAACGTAACCGCCAATCCATCTTGAATCGTTGCCCACCGCAGAGATTTCTTTTAACAGGTGATAAACATTTCCAAAGACCATTGTGTCCTTCACGCGGCCCGTGATCTCCCCATTTTCGATTTTGTAACCCAGCAGGACATTACCGCTGAAATCACCATTCAGAATATTTCCCTGCTCTGCGCCCATCAATTGCTCTATAATTAAGCCTTCTCTTATATCCTTTACCATATCTTGTAATGACCTATCGCCTCCATCTATGACAAGAGCATGAGGTGCGGGCGAAGGCATACCCCCATTACGGTTCCCATTCCCAGTGCTTGTGACTCCCGCCAGCGAAGCAATGTGCAAATCATAGTAAAACTGGGTTATACAGCCATGATCGATGAGGGTGTTCTTTCTGGCTGTAATGCCCTCATCATCAAAGGGTGTACTACCCGGCTGGAAGGGTAGCGTGGGATCATCGCTGAACGAGAACTTATTATCTAGAACGGTTTGCCCCTTCTTGTCTTTTAAAGGAGAAGCGCCATCGAGGACCATCTTGCCGCTCAGCGCAGAAATCAAAGGCGCAATCAATGCGCCGGATACCCCGTAGGGAGTAAAAATCACCGGGTATGTACCTGATTTAATAGTGGCATTGTTACGGGCCAGATCAAGTTGCCTGATAATCTCGCGTGTTATCGATTCGTGTTCCATAACGGGGTGGCAGGAAGTCCTTATGTCCCCAACATAAAGAATGTCTCCATTTCTCACCAGCATTCCATCGATGCTTATCCCGGAATTAGTGCGTTTATAACTCGCAGATGCGCCGCTGGTATTGGATATCGAAAAAGTGGCTGTGCCGTGCGATACACTCCCTTCGCAAATAATACCGGGGGTGTTATCGCAGACTGCTTTAATGACCGTTTCTCCAAGCGAAACCATGCTATCTATGCTAATCTGCTGTACATCCTGGTCATATACTTCCACATGCCCGTATGATTGGCTGGAAGGAAATTCAAAATTGACCTCATAACCAAATTGGCTGGTATCGAGCGCCATTTTTACCAACTCTTCGGGTTCTATGACGCCGCTGGCTTGTGCAAAGCCCACTTTGCCGTTCTTGACTAAGCGGAGTGCTGTGGAAGTCGATTCCTTGGTTTGTATCTGCTTCAGGCGGTTAGCTTCGAATTGTACAGGAGTCCTCCTGGAACTTACCTGGAACACTTCGGCGGCTTCGGCCAATTTACGTGCAATTGACAGTATCCTTTCCACTCACTTACCTCCAACCAGGCAATTCCTGATCCGGATGTGTGGACTACCATTGGAAACCGGCAATGGCGATTGACCGGCTTTCCCGCATCCTCCTCCCTGGTTCATATTCAGGTCGTTGCCTATGGCATCAATATTATCCAGCGTTGTAAAAACGTTACCTGAAAGCACTACAGGCTTGATCATCTCGGCTATCTTCCCGTCCCTGATCATATAGGCTTCGCCTGCGGAGAAAGTGAACATCTCAAGGCTGGTAGTCCCGCCGTACCAGTCCTTTGCATACACCCCTTCCTTGATTCCGCTAATCATGTCTTCAAAGGTGATGGCGCAGGGTTCAATATAAGTATTTGTCATCCGAACGATAGGCGGGAAAGTGTAGTTGATCGCCCGTGCGTTGCCTGTGGGGTTTTCTCCCATCCTGGCTGCGGTCTCCCTGGAATGAAGCCGGCTGTTGAGCACGCCTTCTTTGATAAGGTATGTTTTAGTTGCTGGTGTTCCTTCATCATCATATTTATAACTGCCTCGGTAACCGGGTACGGCGGCCCCATCTACTATATTCAGGTGTTTTCCTCCGAACCTGCGGCCCAGTACCATTACTTCTCTCAACTGCGGGTTCTCATAGATATGGTCAGCCTCCGAAAGGTGACCGAAAGCCTCGTGGACAAAAACCCCGGCCAGTATGGGATCCAGTACGATTGTGTACGTGCCACCTTTGACACGCTGGGCGGATAGCAGGGCGACGGCACGTCGGGCAATATCCCGCGCGTCTTCCTGAAGGTTCTCCACTGTTGAATAATCACCCTTGCTGCCGATGCTCAAACCAACCTGCTGCACATCCCCGTCCCGGCTGGCGATGGCGGACAGCCTTAAATTCAAGTCAATGCGGTTTTGCTCTATGTATGTCCCCTCTGACGTTGCCAGCGCGACCTTTTTCTTGCTGTCGCCATAGCTGATACTAGTCGTTTGTATTTCAGGTGTACTCAGCATCAGCTGGTTATACTCGTCCAGCAATCCCTTTTTCGCTGCCAGGGATATTTCCAGCGGGTTTTTCTTAAAACTGGCTTCGACAACGTCATTGACCGGCGTGACCGGGCTGAATTTACTTTCCTCTTTGCCAACATGCCGCGCTTGTTCAATTGCGAGCGAAACATGTTCGGACAATTTATCGAGATTGTTAAAGCTGACGAATCCCCATCCGCCGCGTACCAGCGCTCTAACATTACCACCTATGCTGGAGCTTCTGCCTGCTTCTTCGAGACGGTCCCCGCGAAAAATTAGCCGGCTTGAACTGCTTTCATCAAGGCGTATTTCTATGTAATCTGCTTTTTGCCCTCTAAGAGCGGAAAGAAGTTTTTCCTTCATAACACCTGCCCGGTTATCAATTTTAGCAGATAAATTCAATATGTGTGAAAGTAGCAACCCACTTCTCAATGAAATACATATAATTACTGATTGACAGTAGCTGAAATCAGCGATAAGATAACACGGTTATAGAAAGAGCAGTGATTGGGAATCCGATTCATTAAGAGGTGAATATGATTTTCCAGGTTTTTGTTCTTATCGTACTGCTTGTCTTTGCTCTTAACCTTACATCCAATCTTATCGCATTAAAAAGGCCATCGAAATTCGCAAGAATTCCTGATTCGGTCCCTTTTGTGTCAGTACTTATCCCGGCCCGTAATGAGGAGACCAATATCAGCAGATGTGTCCTTTCATTAATTCACCAGGACTACGCCAACTTTGAAATAATTGTTCTTGACGATAATTCAACTGACAATACCGCTGCAATTGTTGCCGAAATGCAGAAAAATACTTCGCACCTGCGTCTTATACATGGCGAGCCACTTCCCGCCGGGTGGGCCGGCAAACCCTTTGCCTGTCACCAATTGGCCACCGAAGCCGCCGGATCATGGCTGTTGTTTGTGGATGCTGACACGGTACACGAGTCCTTCATGTTGAGGAGCGTGATGGCTATGGCATTGCAGCATAAGCTGTCATTGTTGTCCGGTTTACCGCGTCAGGTTACATCAGGTTTACCGCAGAAGATAGTAATGCCGCTCATGTATTTCATTTTGTTAAGCTGGTTTCCTATATGGTTTCTCAACAAGACCAGGAAACCCTGGCCGACCCTGGCCATCGGGCAATTTATGCTCTTTCCAAAAGAAGAGTACTGGAAGGTGGGGGGACATGCCGCAGTCAAGACGAGGATAATCGAAGATGTCTGGTTTGGGGCGGAGATAAAAAAGGCAGGCGGACGGTTTATAGCGGCAGACCTGTCAACGGTTATGTCGACGGATATGTATAAATCCGTGGAGACTATGAGTGAGGGCTGGGGTAAATGGATTTATTCGGTTATGGCTTTATCCCCGGTAGCCCTTATTGCTTTCTTTATTGCCGCTTACCTCTTCTTTCTTGCACCCTATTTCTGGCTTGTACACAGTTTTGTACTGGACTCCGGGCCTTCGGACTGGAAATTCATAGTCCTGGCCCAGGTAATTGTATTATTGCTGATGCGCTGGGCGATAGATCATCGCTTCAGGGAGCCGACAGGGTCGTTTATCTTCCATCCGATCGGCATTATTTTCCTGGTGCTTGTTGCCATTCATTCGGCTGCACGCCGAGCTGTTGGGGCCGGTGTTGCCTGGAAAGGCCGTGTCTACGACGGCAGGTCTCACGTGCAATAGACTCAGCCGGGACACTGTTAATCGGCGCGATATTTATCGAA
>JBEKCL010000268.1:0-4004 GCA_050014895.1 Dehalococcoidia bacterium | reverse complement strand
GGCGCCTGCGGCAATCATGCTGACAGCGATGAACTGGGCTGCTCCGGCATAGACGAAGAGGGACAGGGATACCGCCTGGAACAGGCTGAACCCGGCTTGCCTGGCCAGTATCCCGTAGGCGATGCCGATCGGCAGATAGCCGACCACGATCGGAGTAGAGGCGACAACGCCCTGCCGGAAGTCCTTGAGCCGGCGTTGCAATGCACCTGTTTTCCCGCCGCTTCGCCCTGGCCACGGTTTGTTCGTGGGGTTGCTTTCCACGGCAGGCGCTAAGAAATCGTCCATATCAGACCAGCCTTGAACCGATGTCGATTCGTGCTTGTAATTCCGAAGCGTACAAGCCAGCGGGTGCTACCATCCAATTATATCGCAATACAATCTCATTGTACTAATAGCACAAGAAAGTACTCAGGTAGCAGGTTCGAGCTCGGATAGGCCGAAGACTTTGTCGATCTTGAGCCTAACTGGCATGCCACGGTGGATGCTATAGCGGTCAGCCATATTAGCCGCGTACCCTCGTTAACTGCCGCCTTTTTGATGGGCACGAGCCGCCTTGGCCTCAGCCTTTGCGATGAATTTCGCGGCGTCAATGACGAACCTCTCATGAATGCCCTCAGAAATCTTCTCAACACCGTCATCGGCAACGATCGAAAAAACGAGCTTTCTCCCATCAACCTTTTCCAGCTTCGTTTTTACGGTAACTGTCAATCCGGGCGGAGTAGCAGCCACGTGGCTCAGCTTGACATCTGTGCCCACAGTCTGCTCGGTCGGCCAGTCGAGGTGGGGGTTGATGGCTTGAATGCAGGTCCATTCGATCAGGCCGACCATGTACCCCGTGGCCAGTACCTTGGGCATGGCCTTAAATTCAGGTGATTCGGGTAAGAGAAAGGGCACGGTCCTGTTTTCCGGAACCTCGAACTGAAACTCGAAAGTCAGGCCGGGTTGTAAAGAATCCCTCATGATTATGCGCCTCCTTTGAAATTGGTTAAATCTAATTTAGCATGGAGGTTTTCATAATACTAATTGATATATATAATAATAATTAATAAATGTCACTTATATATGAGGAGGTCATTCGGGTGGAATGGCATCAAATCTCCGGTTTTTACAACGTAGCCAAGTTGGGAAGCTTTACCAAAGCTTCCGAGGCCGTGTTTCGGACGCAGCCTGCGCTGACCCAGCAGATCAAATCCCTCGAGGAAGAACTGGGGTGCCAGTTGTTCGAAAGGATAGGCAAGCGCAAGCTGCTCCTGACACCAGCAGGTGAAAGGCTCTTGGTTTTTTCGGAAACCGTCCTGACGAAATATGAAGGCCTGGTAGAAGACTTAAATGAACTGAAGGGCATTCAAAAAGGACGGCTGAGGATAGCCGCCCCCTACACGACACTTTACAACCTTTTACCGGAAGTGTTAGAGCTGTATACCCAACGGTTTCCCCTGGTGGAATTGTCCCTGTTTGACCGTTCGCACGCCAATATAATCGAACTTGTGAAAAATGGAGACGTTGACTTCGGAATAACACTGGAATCGTTAGTTTCCAACAACTTTAGTAAGATTCAATGGAAGCAGGTGGAGTCGGTCTTATTGACGCCAAAGGGGCACCCATTGACCCGGGCAAAACACGTTACCGTTGAAGAGATCGCCGAATATCCTCTGATCTTACCTCCCAAAAGCAATGCATACTCAAGCCGTAACAAATTGGAAGCGTTGTTCAGGGCACAGAACATCCATTTCCGGGTAATCATGGAGTCTTCAAATGTTGAGTTGAGTTCCCTTTATGTAGAAATGGGACTGGGCGTATCATATGCGACCGTAGACAGGGATTGTTTACCCAAATTCAAGGACAGGAAACTGGAGTTTATACCGCTTGCTCATTATTTCGAACCGGAGCATATCGTAGTGATATTTAGAAAAGATAGGGAGGAAAAGCCCTATAAAAGAGCCTTTTTAAATATTATTTCTAACAGCATTGAAACCCGATACTCTTTATAAAGCCGTCAGAAACCGGTAAAATAGTGGTATCGAAGATCAGGAAACAACTGACGGTTGGCAATAGATTCAGAAGACAACTGCTGCGGGTCACCGGGAGTATTTTCATGGCCATAGGCAGGACGTTCAGCGTGTTCAACGAGTTCTTGGCTTCAGTGGGGGCTTTCGGTGACGCCTTAGTCGCTGCAGACGGCGAGTTGCTCGGACCGAACCCGCAGGCAACATACGACATGGACATGGCCTTGAAATCGTTGAAAAAGCTCACGCAGTACGACATCGAAACGGTGGTCTGCTATCATGGGGGCGTCTACAAGAACAACGCCAACAAGCGCCTGGCGGAGTTAGCCAACGGGTAATACCGGATCGATCAGGGTGTTCCTGACCTGCTGAATGGCCCTGCGGATGACCATTGCGGCGGAGGCGGGAGTCTCCGGCGCCTAAAATGATGATATAATTAGACGAGGGAGGGGCACAGTGGAGCGTGAGTTTGACCAAAAGTAGCAGGTGGATCTGCGGACTCCTTGGCGTTGTGGACGGCCTCTTCCGTTGTGTTCGCACAGGGTAGGCACCCCGGCAGATCCGGAAATTCGATGGAGATTCCGTCATCTGCGTAATCAAATACCGCCGGGTAAATGTAAAGCAACCGGAACTAACATCCTGATCGGTTCCGTAATATTATCAAATTGCATGAGCCTCATTTTTAATACGTCAGTGATCTCGTGGCCCCTGGTAATCAATACAAGTCCTCTCTTGTCTGTGATATTTTCTTCCAGGATCATTCCTGGCGCCAGTTCCTGCAGGCTCACGGATCTGATAATGTAGCCCTCCTTCAAGTCCAGTATCTCTGATTCGATGGTGGCCAGAATATCGGGATCATAGTATCCCTGGCGGCTCTGTAATATTTCAAGGCTTCTTTCCGGCGTTCTTCCTGATTGCAGCAATTCATCATAGTCAAAGATGACCTTGAGAAGGCGCGCCAGAACGGGTATCTCTTTTCCGCCCAGGTTACCCTTCGGTATTCCCCCGCCGTCGAATTGTTTGAACTGATAACCGATCGCCTCTGCTATTCCTTCCAAGCGGGGAATGCTGATCAATAAATACTTGCCTGTCTGGGCGTGCGCTAAGAAAGAATTCATCTCTTCTTCTGAAAGAGATTCACTCCGGTATTTCTTTTCTAAAATTGCAGCGGGAACAGTGATGCATCCTATTTGGGAAAGCATGGCGCCAATTTCTATCTCCCACAGTTCCATCTTCAAGCGGGAGGCGATTCTCCTTGCCAGGGCCAACATGCGCGACGACTTGCTGAAAGCGACAGGGTTTGTAACTGCCAGGAGATCGGCAAGCAGTCCGATCGCTCCCTTCAATGTTTTATCCAGGAGTTCGCGTTCCGCTGTAATCAGCCGGAACTGTTCTGCCCCGTCATTCAAGGTTCTTGTAAAAAGCTCGGTGGAACAGGGTTTGCTGAGAAAGCGGAAGATGGCGCCGTCATTGATGGCATCGATGGCAGCCTGCATGTCAGCCTGGCCTGTCAACATGATCCGGACGGTATCAGGGGCAACCTGCCGGACCCTGGAGAGAAACTGGACTCCATTCATCCCGGGCATCCGATAATCAGACACCACCACAGCGAAAGGCCCGTACGCTGTTATGGCATCCAGCCCCTCGGCGCCGCTATCGCAGGTGACCAGATCAAAGGAGCCGCGCAAAACCCTCCGGTAACCGTCGAGAATATTCCTGTCATCATCCACTAACAGCACTTTTTTGTTCATACTTTTTCCTCCCGAAATCAAATTATTTGAGTAAAAAATAAATAAACCAGCTACACAAAGGCATACAAGCCCAAAACCTGCAATCAACGACATCTTTGACATATACGGCACCCTTTCTAATAAAAGCCTAATCTAAATAAAACCTAAGCCCTTTGTTCGAAGCATAATGCCAAAAATTAGAAATGCAATACCGACAATAAGACCACCTATAGATGCTTCTTTGCTGGGTTTGATACGAGTGTTTAGT
>JBEKCL010000267.1:0-4068 GCA_050014895.1 Dehalococcoidia bacterium | reverse complement strand
CCAGTAATCCGGTCCTCTTTTTTCAAGCGTTTATATAATCGTGTCCCGGCTGGCGCGTGTAATAGTCCGACCATTGCTGTAACTATGCCGCTTTTCTGAATGAAATTTATCATTTCCTGAAAAACCGATTGAGAGTCACTGTCAAAGCCGACAATGAATCCAGCCTGTACTTCAATTCCCATATGCTGCAATTTCTTAACGGCATCTACCAGGTTGCGGCGCTGGTTCTGTGTTTTGCCGCATTCAACGAGGCTTTCCTCACTGGGTGATTCAATTCCAATAAAGGCCATATTGAAGTTAGCCTTAACCATGAGATTTATGAGCTCGTCGTCATCGGCAAGGTTAATGGAAGCCTGCGTATAAAAGGAGAAGGGGAATTTCCTGGCTTGAGACCATTCCGTGACGGCCGGCAATATCTCCGATTTTAGTTTTCTTTTATTACCAATAAAATTGTCGTCTACAATAAAGACACTGCCATTCCATCCGGATGTATATAAAGCATCAAGCTCTCTCTCGATCTGCTCTTTGCTTTTAGTCCTGGGCATATGTCCGTTGAGTACCACTATGTCGCAAAATTCACAGTCAAAGGGACAGCCGCGGGAATACTGAATGGACATGGATGAGTACTTCTTCATATTTACGAGGTCCCACCTGGGAAGGGGAGTTTTGCTGATATCTGCCATCTGGTCGGAAACGTAAATCCGTTTGGGCGAGCCGTTTTGCAAGTCAGACAGAAACTGCGGCAATGTTATTTCTGCCTCATTTAGAACAAGATGGTCGACGCATGTGAAGTCCTCGTACTCCGTAGTAAAAAGAGGGCCTCCTGCCACTGTGCGGGCACCCAGCTTTTTACATAATTTAAGAACATTTTTCGCCGATTCTCTTTGCACAACCATGGCACTGATAAATACGAAGTCAGCCCATTTTATGTCCTTGTCCTTGATTTTGGTAATGTTCATATCGATCAGCTTGAGTTCGAAACCGGATGGAAGCATGGCTGCTACAGTCAGCAATCCCAGCGGCGGAAATGCCGCTTTCTTGGAGACAAATTTGAGCGCATGTTTGAAGCTCCAGAAAGTGTCGGGATATTCAGGGTTTACCAGCAATATTTTCACTATTTTATTATTCTCCTAATGTGCGGTAATACGAGCGGACCGGTGCTTATCTTGTAAGTATACTGCATAAAGACGCCGCGCGTAATGGGTAGTTGTACTTATATTTGATCATCTTCTAAGAACGCTCCAGTGCCGAGGCGTTGTTGGAGTACAATGAGGTGGCTAACATGGTAAAATTTAGTATATTAATCTCGTTGTGAGACAGAGGTGAACATGCCGTTTCAGCAGTGGCTTCTGGTAAATATACCGACATGGGTGATCGCATCCATTATGTTAGCTGTGGCGGTAGGGACTGCGGTGGGAGGCGTCTTGCTGGTGCGACGTTTTGTCAACGTCGGCAACTTGAAGCACCATCACGATGTCGCAGGCCCAATTTTCAGTACACTGGGTGTCGTATACGCGGTATTGCTTGCCTTCGCAATTGTAATCGTGTGGCAAGATTTCGATAGGACGCAAAATAACGTGGTACTTGAAGCGAATTATTACGGTGATATTTACCGGGATTCAGTGGGCCTGCCTGAACCGATGCGGAGCCAGCTCAAAGCGGAAATGGACGATTATATCAACGCCATCATCAATGACGAGTGGAAGCTGCTGGCGGTCGGTCAGCGGAGTATGATCGTCCAGGAAAAGTCAGACAAGATATGGAAGTTATATGGCGATTTCGAACCGAAAACAGACAAGGAGAAGATTATATTTGCGGAAATCTTGAACAAGGCTAATGCTGCGGGAGAATTACGCCGCCAGCGCATAGCGGACGCTGCAACCGGCATCCATCCCGTATTGTGGTTTGTATTGCTTTTCGGAGGCATAATCACGGTGGCATTCACATTCTTCTTTGGTTCGGAAAACCTGGGAGCGCAACTTATTATGACTACGCTGCTGGCAGTACTGATTGTGCTGATACTTTTTACCATATTGATTATGGATTTCCCGTTTAGCGGCGATCTTTTTATCTCGCCAGATGCTTTTAAGCAGGTACTTCAGAATTTAAAGAGTTGAAAAGCGATATTATTCCGCACGGTTAAAGTGGTGGAATACAGATTAAACTGCCCCTGGATTTCTAAATATCATGGCATGCTAGAAAATTTACTTCACTATTTGCGATAAAAACAGTTAGCACGTAAAATAAATATATATTTGGGCCGGGGCTGAAAGGCCCCGGTTTGTGTTTTTGATAATCATGTCTGATAAACAGGGAACAACCAAACCGGTAAAAGGAGCAATAGTAATAGCCTCCGAGCTGTGCAAAGGGTGCGAGCTTTGTATTAACTTCTGCCCTAAAAATGTCATATCACAATCCGATAAACTGAATTCCTCGGGTTATCTATGCGCAGTTTTTAATGACAACGGCGAATGCACCGGTTGCGCAATCTGCGCTTTAGTCTGTCCGGAAGTAGCGATCGAGGTGTTCCGTGGCTAAGGTTTTCATGGACGGTAATAGCTCAATCGCTGAGGCAGCTATAAGGGCTGGTTGCCGCTGCTATTTTGGCTACCCGATAACTCCGCAGAACGAAATAACCGAGTATATGGCCACTCATCTGAGCCGGAGAAAGGGATGTTCATTCGTCCAGGCTGAGAGTGAAGTGGCAGCAATCAACATGGTTTATGGCGCCAGCATTGTGGGCGCCAGAGCGATGACGTCATCATCAAGTCCCGGCATCAGCCTTAAGCAGGAGGGCATCTCTTATCTGGCGGCATGTGAACTGCCTGCCGTGATTGTTAATATGCAGCGCGGCGGTCCCGGGTTAGGCAGCATTGCAGCTTCGCAAGGTGACTACTTCCAAGCAACACGGGGAGGCGGGCATGGTGATTACCGCACAATCGTTTTGGGCCCGTCATCCGTTCAGGAACTTGCTGACCTGACGATGCGCGCCTTTGATCTGGCAGATACATATAAAATACCGGTGATCATTCTTGGTGACGGTGTATTGGGCCAGATGATGGAGCCGGTAGAATTTAAGAGGGAAGCACCTGCCGAACTTCCTATAAGACCAGGTGCCTTGAGGGGAGCCCAAGGTAAGGCGAGCAGAATTGTAAAAACCTTTACGTCCAATCCCTCGGAACTTGAGGAGATTAACTGGAGCCTGTTCAGGCGATATGCGTTAATTAAGAAGGAAGAGACCACTCACGAAACCTTCATGGTCGATGATGCCAAACTGGTTGTAGTAGCATTCGGAATTGCCGCAAGGATTGCCAAGGGCGCCATCCGGAATGTTCGGGCTGAAGGCTTGAAGGTGGGGTTAATACGGCCCATTACATTGTGGCCTTTCCCCGATGAGCCGTTAAAAGAATTGTCGAAGACTATTAAGCAGTTCCTGGTATTTGAGATGAATATGGGACAGATGGTCGAGGATGTTCAGCTCTCTTTGCTGGGGCAGGGGGAAGTCTCCTTTTACGGAAGGCCTGGTGGTGTCATACCGACGCCCAGTGAAGTGGCACGCGTAATCTCCCGTCTCTATTATCAGAAAGGTTTGAAATAGTGAAGAACGTATATACGAGGCCCAAATCGCTAAAAAAGGCCCCGTTTCATTACTGCCCGGGTTGTGGACATTCGGTCGCCCATCGGCTTATTTGCGAAGTAATTGATGAAATGGGGTTGCGGGACAATGCTCTGGGCGTACCTCCGCCCGGTTGTTCGGTCTTTGCCTATAACTACTTCGATGTAGATATGGCGGAATCAGCCCATGGTCGGGGGGCTGCAGTTGCCACCGGTATAAAACGCGCTTTTCCCGAAATCGTTGTATTTACTTATCAGGGCGATGGTGATCTTGCGGGAATAGGTACGGCAGAGACTATCCACGCTGCCAACCGCGGCGAGAATATAACCACGATTTTTATTAATAACGCTGTCTATGGCATGACTGGCGGGCAGATGGCCCCTACCACGCTACGCGGCATGAAAACCACTACGACGCCGTACGGCCGTGATCATATACTGGAAGGGCACCCT
>JBEKCL010000266.1:0-4068 GCA_050014895.1 Dehalococcoidia bacterium | reverse complement strand
AGCTCCGTGAGGGTTACAGTTAATACTAGTGATAGTCCACAACCCTCGCTTTATGGTAAAATATTCATTATCAGTAAAGCCTGCACCCTGAAGGGCAATCCTACGCAGGTGCCCTGGACCGTTTTTGTCTTCCTGGGCACGCTGGCTGTGGGGGCCATCTGGTACCTCAGTCGCAAAGCCTATCTCAAGAGCAAGGGCATAGACCTTGACGGCAACCTCAAGAAGGTGGGCGATGCCACCCTGGCGGAGGCTGAGGAGAAGCTGACGGTGTAGATAAAGTCCCTACTCTATAACCTACAAAGATTTACCGCGGGCGCTGACAGGCCAGACCACTTCGACCTTCTCATTGCGCACGCCAACGTACCAGTCGTGGACATTACAGGTCGGGTCGCAATGACCGGGGACCAGGCGCAGTTTATCGCCGACCTTCAATGCCCCGTTCGGATCTATGATCAAGCCATGCTCGTCCGCCGCTGCCAGGTACGTCAAGTCCGTACGGTCGAAGAAAACCGGCAAACCCGAGTCCAGCGACTGCACTTTCAGCCCTGCGTCGCAAATCGCCAAGTTTGGCTTTTTATGGCTGATTACCATTGTCAATATGAATAATGCATTCTCCCACTCCCCCTCGTCGATGCGCTTGCCGTCCTTGTCGAGGTCGAGCCCATAGTCGTGATCCATGAATGCATAGGAGCCGCACTGCAGTTCGTTGTATACCCCGGAATTGCCCTCGAAATAGTAGGTGCCACTGCCAGCGCCGCCGACGATGTCGCACGTCAGTCCCTCTTTCTTCAGCGCCTCCACAGCATCCCGCGCTATAGCAACTGCGACATCAATCAGCGCCTTGCGGTCTTCGTACTTTCGGAGGTGCTGCGCCGCGCCCTGATAGGCCTGGATGCCGGAGAATTTCAGCCCGGGCGCCGCATCGATGGCTTTGGCAATCTCCACCACTTCGGGGATGGTCGACACGCCTGCCAGACTGGAGCCGCAGTCAATTTCCACGAGGCATTCGAGCTTTGTGCCATGTTTCTGCACTGCCGCAGAGAGGTCGGCCACATTAGCCACATCGTCCACGATGACGATGGTGCGCGTGCCGAATTTCGGGATGCGGGCCAGGCGATCGATTTTGGCGAGGTCACGAATTTCATACGTCACCAGGATGTCCTTAATTCCACCGCGGGCGAAGACCTCGGCCTCTGCGACTTTCTGACAACAGATTCCGCAAGCATTGCCGAGCTTCTCCTGAAGTTTCGCCACGTCTACCGATCGATGCATCTTTCCATGCACCCTGTGGCGCACACCCATTTCCTCCATTAGCTTGCCCATTTTCACTATGTTGCGTTCGAGCGCGTCGAGGTCGAGGACCAGGCAGGGTGTTTGGATTTCGACTGCAGACATACCTGGAAGAGCGGGCAAGTCGTAACCGACTTCGAGCCCTGTGAGTTTCTTCGATTTATTCATTTATCTTTCCTCCTTACTCTTCAACCGGATTTTAGTCTAATCTACCATAGAATTACACCAATGAAAATTACTAGAGTAAATTTTATTTACTTGCCTTCTGAGGGCTTTAGCGTGACCACATTTTCTGGCGCACTGGCGGCCTACCGTATCTTTGCCCGGGCCAAAACGCCGGCTCCTTTACCCGCTGAGGGCGATTTCCCACATATGTTATCGGTTATTTTTAAGAAAGTACCACCGTCACAAGGCACTATGTTAGTATAAGATTATTCGGTTGCAGGAGAATAATACAATGTTAGAAATGAACAAATTTACCAGTCATTTCTTAGATAGCGCCGAGAAAAAGCGCGTAAATCGTCGGAGTTTCCTCAAAGGCCTTTCTATATTCTCCCTGATGGCCTTTGCCGGCTCCAGCCTGTTGCAAGCCTGTGCCAGACCGACTTCGATATCTTCGGCAACCCCCGCAACAGTGCCTGCCGGCCTAATCCCAACCCAAACCAATGCCCCGACAGCAACATCCACCGGGATGGCAGTGGTTGATGCGTTGAAAAACAGGAAGTCGACAAATGCCTTTCAGACACAACCATTGACCAAAGATAAGCTGCTGGAAATGTTGTGGGCGGCCTGGGGAATTAACCGCCCGGATTCAGGCAAGCACACTGCCCCGAGCGCCATGAATGCATAGGAAATTGACATTTATGTGCTTCTGTCCGATGGTGCTTACATCTACGACGCCAGGGCGAATCAGATTGTATCTGTGTCGGACCAGGACCTGAGGCCGAAGCAGTCTGCGCAGGGATTCATGAAGGATGCTCCTGTGCACCTGATATTTGTGGCCGACTACACTAAATTCAGGAGCGGGCCGCAATCCCAGATGGAGCTTTACTCTTCATGCCATACGGGGTTCATCGGCCAGAATGTATACCTGTATTGCGCCTCGCAGGGGCTGGGCGCTCATTTCTATGCCAGCGTTGACCGTGACGGCCTTAAAGATAAGTTGAAGTTACGGGGAGATCAGGCAGTTATTTTTGGGCAAGCGGTAGGTTATCCTAAAGAGTAATTTAAAGGTCAGACCTCTTAATCAGGTGCCCTGAGCTTTTTGATCACAGCAGCCATATTTTTGCCGAAGGCCCATGCTGTGTTCATGCCCTCTTCGTCTTTAGTTACTTCCCCTTTCTCCCTGCCGAAAGCCACATTCCAGTACGTCGACCCAGGCACTGTCAATCCCAGGATTTGATACCACAATGTGAGTTGAGACAGGGTGAAGTTATGCCCGGCTCTTCTGGCCACTACCAGCGGGCCGCCAATTTTGCCGCTGAAAATCTTGCCATTCCAGTTTGAGATATAACCGGTGCGCTCCATTAACGCTTTTATCAGTGCAGTGGCAGAGCCATAGTAAACGGGGGAGGCGAGGATAATGCCGTCGGCCTCCTTCATTTTCAGATAAACAGGGAACAGGTCATCTTTGATCGGGCATCTTTCCTCTTTGGAGCAGATCATGCATGCATTGCATGGCCTGATATCCAGGCCCGCCAGGCGTACTAGCTCGGTGTCCAAGCCTGCCTCGGCGATCGCTTTTAAAGTATGGGCTGCCAGAAGCTCGGTATTACCGTTTTTTCGTGGACTGCCAACAATAGCTACAACCTTCATTAGTGTATCCCTCCTCAGGTGAACGTATTCAAACCGCCGGCCTTTTCACCGGCATCATATCGATCAATAGTTCTCCAGGTGCAACAACGTCAAACAATGATTGTACCCTCTGTTTTCCTCTGCTTACTATTTTAAATCATTAACACATCGATTATACCCTTGATCAACGGTATTTATATTTTTAAGGTAACTATCCCTTATCGTCCCGTAGACGAGACTATTCAAATGTGGTAGAATCATCAGCATGGATTTGGAAGTTTTGTGGTACTTGGGATTGTGGTAGAAGTATATCATGGATAATTCAACGGGCAGTTCAATCATTAATATGTCTCCGTGGATTTGGGCTCTTATTTGGACTCTTGCTGGTGTTCTCTTGGGGGGCATATTGACCATGATAATAATGTGCCTAAGGACACCCAACATCACATTGAAATTCAATTCCTCACCTAATTTTTATGAGGCAAACCCAAATCGTAAGGGTAATACTCTTTGGTGTGAAATTAAAAGCCATGTTAATCCTGCTTGGATTGAAAGGCTTGGCATAAATCGAAGGGCTTTGAGTTCGTTTATGTTCTGTTATGTCATATCTGAAATGTCTAATCCGAAACGTAACATACCTTGGCATACAGGCAATACATCACAAATTATTGTGGATAAAAAACCCACAGGAAAAATAGAACCTTCTTTTGCTTCATACTATATCTATATTCTATCAATAGATGAAGATGGTCTAAAAGATCATCTTGATAATAATAATGGGATTTCCTTAGTTCCTCAATGTTATTTAATTGAAGGTACTTTTGTTTCTGGCGGGATTCGAGAAAAGGTAAAGGGGAAGTTTATTGTTGATGATAAGCCTCCCTATATTACAATGGTTACGAAATGTCAAAACGAAAAATAATCAAGCGCAAGATAACTCAAGATCAGTTCTTTCAGATACTCGAAAAGGCTATCCGGCCTAAC
>JBEKCL010000265.1:0-4079 GCA_050014895.1 Dehalococcoidia bacterium | reverse complement strand
GCGCGATTCTCCCCTACACCGATTCCGAGGGAGGGCGAATAGCTGCCGAAAAAATGCGGCAAGCGGTGGAAAGGATATTTATGCTCAAGAGCCGTACGGCAAATATCAAGTTGACTTTAAGTGGCGGCCTGGCTAGCTACCCTAAAAACGCGGTCTCCTCTGAGCATTTGATGACGCTGGCAAAAGATGCCCTTATAAGTGCCAGGACAGGTGGCGGCAACTGCATCTGCCTGGCAGAGGAACCCGCCAGCAGTGTGGACCTGGAAAAAGAGATACGCGCCCGGCTTTTGCACAGCGATACTTTCATGAGGTCACTGGATGATGAAGTCAGCCGTTGTTCACGTTATGGTCAGAAATTTTCATTGATCTTGCTTTCTGTCACGAACCTTGAGGTAAGAGGAACAGCTATGGATGGAGTAGTCAGGGCGGAAATAATGCGAACCGTGTTTAAGTTATTAAATGCGAGGCTGCGGACCATTGATAAGAGCTATTTGTATACTGACAGCAGGTATGCGGTAATATTGCCGCATACTGGAAATGACGGGTGTATTATGTTTGCACAAAAACTTGTGCAAAGCCTGACCGGTAACCCGATCTTGAGAAATGATGGACACGATATCAATATAACGGTCAATGCGGGTATCTCAGTTTTCCCAACAGATGCTGTATCGAGTGAAGGACTGCTGCGCAGGACGGAGGCTGCATTAAGCCAGGCGATCAAGAAAGGTGTTAATCAAATCGAGTTAGCCTCGAGTGCTATAGGCGGTATGGGCAAGGATGGAAGGGATGTCAACGATGTAATAGCCAGGCTGAAAGAAGCGGGCCCTGCGGCTGTCTATAACTTGCTTGCCGCAGTAGATGTAACAGAACACTACGACAGGCCCCACTCTCATATGGTAGCTAAATATGCGATGGCAACCGGTTCAGCGCTGGGACTGCCTACCCTCACGATACGGCGGTTGAGGATCATGTCATTACTGCATGACCTGGGCAAGGTATGCGTGCCTGAAAATGCGATAATTAAACCGGGCCCGTTGGTCGATAAGGAATGGGATACGATGATGCGTCATCCTCAGTATTGCGCAGATGTATTAAAGGAGTTTGCTGATTTCGAATTTTGTTGTATGCCCGTGCTGGCGCATCACGAAAGATTGGACGGAAAGGGTTATCCCCGTGGATTGAAAGGTGATCAGATACCTTTGGAATCCAGGATAATCTCAGTTGCTGAAGCCTATGACGATATGGTGACGCCACGCCCTTACCGGCAGCAAGTATCGTCAACAGAGGCTTTAGAAGAACTAAAAAATCAATCTGGCAGCCAGTTCGACTCTGCTGTTGTAAAAGCCTTTATAAAATCCTTGTCTTCAGTAGAAAGCAAAGTGTAAGGCCAGCTACCTTTAGACAGGATTATTACTATTCACCCAGACGGATGACGTTATCCGCTATTATGCCGACGGTGCATCCTCGCGTATCGAAGACCAGTTTTGACTCTCGAGCGATGGCCTTGAGATCATAGCAGCTATGGTCGGTAAGTATGACAACGCAATCATAGTTGCCAGTCACCTTCTTTTCCAGCTTAATTGATTTAAAACGTGTGCCGTTCTCTTTTATCTCGGGTATATAAGGGTCATGATAGCTCACTTTAGCCTTCTTCTCCATGAGCAGCGCAATTACGCGCAATGCCGGTGATTCCCGTAAGTCTTCAATGTCCTTTTTATAAGCAACGCCGAGTATAAGGATCTTAGCCCCTTTTACGCTCTTGCTGTGCGTATTCAGTACATCGACAATACGCTGGACAATGTATTCCGGCATTGTCTCGTTAATCTCAGCGGCAAGCTCGATAAAGCGTGTGTGAAAGCAGTATTCCCTGGCTTTACTGGCCAGGTAATAAGGATCCAACGGTATACAATGACCACCCACGCCGGGGCCGGGATAGAAAGGCATGTAGCCGAACGGCTTGCTTGAAGCTGCTTTTATAACTTCCCACACATTGATATTCATTTTTTCGCACAGTTTGGCCAGTTCATTGACCATTGCAATATTTACACTGCGGAATACGTTTTCGAAGACCTTGTCCATCTCTGCTACTTCAGGGGAAGAGACCTCGAGGACCTTGTCTGAAACATGACTATAAAGCATAGCAGCGAGTTTAGTTGATTTAGGCTCCATGCCGCCTACTACCTTTGGTGTATTCCGTATAGTAAATTTGCGGCTGCCCGGGTCGATCCTTTCGGGTGAGAAAGTCAGGAAATAGTCCACCCCGACCTTCAGTCCGGTCGAAGATGAAACAGGAAGAAGTAAGGAGGGTAAGTGAAATAATAATAATCACCGCCGGTGTTGAAAGGCGGCTTCCGAATATTTTAATTGCCTCCTGCGTTTTCAAAATGTTCTTTCGCCTGTTTAAATTTCTAATAAAGGGAGCATTATCATGATTGCTGGAAGGTGTATACCCTTCACAGCCATCTATGTCCAGTATATAAATATTGGAGACGATAGTGCAATTATCAATACCAGCCGTCGTACTCATCGCACAATTCCGATATTATTGCACTTCCTCTCTCACTGCTTCCCCAGGTACCGAAAACCGTACGAGGCGCGCGATATACTTTAATTAGCGACCTTATTGCTGAACGGAAAGCTGTTTCATCGCTTGAAGAGACAGTAATTACATCCTGGGTTACCTCTTCGATTTTGCTGTCCATGGTCTCTTCTCTAATGATATCTCCTTGGACTACGCGATTATTAGCAGTGATCGATTGAAGAGAGATATCCGTGTGGGTATCCCTGCCTATTTTTTCCAACGTGTCTTTCTTAACCGGTATGGGCGGTCCAGCTACCGCATCCAGGGGGAAATATCTCAATTTGGCAGTTATATTTTCCATCTTCTCATCTCTCCGGCCTTTCTATTGTCGGCTTTCGGTCAATATCGAGGAAATCTTTATACCTTTTTCTTTTTTCTTTAAGTACCGGCCAGCTTCTAATGAAGAAGTCCTTCGAGGGTTTGATTTCATACGTAACATGCCGGTAGAGGCTCTCGAAGGCGAAGCGATGCCAGGCAAGTTGTTCCTGAGGAAACACTACCTTGATTTTGCCGTTTTCAATGCTGAGTTTGCCCCTGATCGCACATATACCGCATTCGACGGTTTCGTTATCACTCATAATCCGGATGTTGCGCTCATGACAGATCGGGCAAACACCTGGATCGCCTTTATAAGAATGATCGCCGGTCTTTATTGCTGTGGCGACTTCTTTCCCGATCCTTCTGGCTTTTTCCTGTGCGTTACGATTATCTGCTGCCTGGCTCATGGCCTGGATGTGTATCAAGGCCTTGTCTATGATATGCATTCCCAGTTGGTGGAGTACAATCGTAGGTTGCAGAAAGGCATATGTAGTCCAGCCCCTGGTGGCATATGGAACGATGATCGCAGCTGGCTTGCCGATCATCTTGGAAGGCTGGCTGGACAGGACAAAGAGACGGTCAATGAATTGCTTTACGATGGCCTCGACTTCCAAGATGTAGCATGGTGCACCCAAAACTACCCCATCAAATTCGTACATCATCTGAAGCAGGAAGTCGTGGTCGTCCCTGCCCTTGTGTTTACATTCTTTGCCCATGAACATGCAGGTTGCATCTCCTTCGCAGGGCAATATATTGTAGTTGGTCCACCTGACTATATCTACATCCGCCCCTAGTTCCTGTGCGCCCATCAGGGCTTCTTTGACCAGTATCTCCGTATTTCCCAGACGGCGGCAACTTCCTACGATGCCAAGAATTTTCATTTTCTCGTACCTCCCCCGATCCTTATCGTGCAATGAAAATAATACCCGGTGACCACAGGCCGAAATATGTGGATAGAGTTATGGCGACGCGTTAACCAATAATTATTTCACTCAGCGGTTGCTTGCCACGATGTCCCTGAATGCCATTTCAACTGCCTCCCGACTGTAAGATCACCTGAATTGGATTCTATAAGGTGGATGCCAATTAAAGGACGGAATCAGGCGTGCTTTAGTGCAACGCCTTCCAGGACATTGGCCACGTCTTCGCACATATCGGTGGCGCTTTCCATGTGCTCGTA
>JBEKCL010000264.1:0-4090 GCA_050014895.1 Dehalococcoidia bacterium | reverse complement strand
GATTCTGCAACCAAAGCTGTGGCGGAATACCAATGAGCTGCAACAGGCTGTTTAAGATACCTCCCTCGGGGGCATATATCTGCCTCCAAACTATGAGTCCAACCACTATCGGTATCAATGTCGGCAGGTAAACAAGCGTCTGAAAAAAGGGAGATAGCCGGCGCATCTCATTAATCATAATCGCCAGAACGATTGGAACCAACGACCCAATTGCGATGCTTAGCAATACATATCCAAGGGTATTCTGCCAAACGGTGTAAAAGACTGGATTGCCAAACATGCGGACATAGTTAGAGAATCCTACCCAACCTTGAACACCCTTAAGATTAACCTCCTGAAAGCTGTATAGAATGGTTTGCAATATTGGGTACCAGTTAATTAAGGCAAAAAGGAACAAAGCTGGAAAGAGGAAAAGATAAGCCAATCTTTGCTCCCGCCAGTTAAAACGCCGGCGTGATTTTGTCTTGACATTGGTAAGGGCTATAGTATCTATCATATCCCGGATTTTCTTTCTTAGCTTGGAAAGATTTTAAATTTCAGCAATCAACGGCAGTTCAAAAGCTTATTTCATTAAATCGAGTACATTTGCCTGATAAGTTTCAGCAGCCTTAGTGAGAACTGCAGCCGGGTCAACACTCTCACCGGCAACAATCTTGCCGACAGCCTGGCCCACTGCGAGATAATATTCCTGGCCGGCAATCACCGGTTCAGACATCATAACGACCTTGCACGAAACGATACCATCCATGTACAGCTTGTAGTTCTCAACCGGCAGGTTGGCGTATTTTCGTTCAAGCGCTGAGCCGGCGGCCTGATATGGGCCTACGTAGCGCGGATATAACGGGGCACCAACGACAGTTGTCGGATCCTGTTTGCCAATCTCAAAGTAAATCACGGTTTCGTTCGGGTCGAAATAAGTCCATAACCTATAGTAAGCCGCAGCCTCAACCTGGTCTGGTGTCGCGCTGGAGCTGACCATAGCAATGTCACCACCGCCCAGGGTGTAGCTTATCCCGTCGGGGCCGACCGGCAACTGAACAAAGCCCAGGTTGCTCATATCTGCGTCAGGATAGTTCTGGCGAATTCCGATGAATTGGTCACCGGCCATTATCGCCATAGCAACCCGCCCAGTAACAAATGCCTGACCGTTAGTTTCCCAGCCAAGGTTCTCACGCGGCAGCACATCATGCTTCCAGCGCAAATCCTTAACGAAGTTCATCGCAGAAAGCATCGCAGCGTTATTGAAGCCCGCCTTGTACTTTCCATCTGGCTGCCGGACCACAATATCTGTATCCTTGAGACCAAAATCGTAAGCGATGACCGTCATATGCCAGCCTCCTGCGTTTGCGCCATCCGTGATGAATGAGAAGCCTGCTATTCCAGCGTCGCGATTGGTGGCCTTCCTGGCTATTGTCACAAGTTCGTCCCACGTCTTCGGCGGCGCATCGAAACCGGCATCTTTGAGCAGCTTGATGTTGTAGGCCAGACCTATGGTGTAAACTTTCATCGGGATACCATACACCTTCCCATTTTTAGACAACATGGACAGAAGCCGGGGGTTATATACTTTATCAAGTTTCTGCGCTGTGAAGATACTGGACAGATCGGCGCATATTCCCTGGTCTATCATCCTGCCTGGGTCAGTCAGGTAAACCTGGAAGAGAGTCGGCACTTGATTGCCAGCCACCAGGGCAGCGAACGAGTCCGGAGAATAGGCGTAGTCTGACCCGCGTATGGTCACATTAGGGTACAATTGCTGGAAACGTGCAGCCTGCTCCTTCCATGTAGTCAATATGGCAGGCTGAGAGTCGGGCGGGATGCCAACTGTAGTGATTATAACCGGGCGGCCACCGGCAATTTGTTCCGGCATGTCAAGAACCTTAGGTAATGTTCTGCTTTCCGCAAGCATCGTCTCGGTGATTACTGTTGTAGTTGTTGTTTTTTCCCCTCGCATTGTTGTTTTCCCGTTTTTCCTGGAAACAACAGCAATGATTATGACAACCATCAAGATAAATATTATTGCAAACAAGGAGACGCGTTTCATGTTTTACCTCCTTATATTTAATTTGTTTTTCAAACTAAATACCAATTCTCAAATTAAGCTTTTCTAAACTATGGCCAATAAAGTTGTTGGCTCAAAAATATGAGTCTTACCCATGTCTATTACTATCTCTATATCTTGTTCAATTCCTGCTTGAGTACGAGAATCCATCTTTCCCACAAAAGAATTTTTTCCGCAGGCAAGGTAAACATAAATCTCTGCTCCTAGGGGTTCGATTACTTCCACTTTAGCTTTTATAGTATTAGAAGGCGCAGCGTTAGAAACGAATCGCTTATCATGAATATCTTCAGGCCTTACTCCGAATATTATTCTCTTTCCTATATAATCAGTTATTTTGGAATGAAATTTTTCAGGGATTTTCAGCTTCATGCCTTCGGCTTTGATAAAATACTCATTGTTTTCTTTGATAATGTCAGAATCTATAAAATTCATTGCCGGAGAACCAATAAAACCAGCCACAAATTTATTAACCGGTTTTTCATAAACTTCCAGAGGTGGACCTGACTGCTGTAAGCGACCCTCATTCATTATAAATATTCTGTTTGCCATAGTCATAGCTTCCACCTGATCATGGGTTACGTAAATTATGGTAGCTTCTAATCTGCGGTGAAGTTTACTGATTTCCGCCCTCATAGTTACTCTTAACTTGGCATCTAAATTGGAGAGGGGCTCATCAAATAAAAATACTTTCGGTTTTTTTACAATAGCTCTTCCTACTGCCACTCGCTGCCTTTGTCCGCCAGAAAGTTGTTTAGGTTTTCTCTTTAATAAACTTTCTATCCCTAAAATCCTGGCTGCTTCCTGTACCCTTTGGTCAATCTCCTCTTTAGGAAACTTCCGCAATTTTAACCCAATAGCCATATTATCATAAACATCCATATGGGGATAAAGAGCATAGTTCTGGAAAACCATAGCGATGTCTCTATCTTTAGGCTGAACATCATTTACTAACCTATCTCCGATATATACCTCTCCTGCACTTGATTCCTCTAAGCCAGCAATTATTCGCAAGGTTGTGGTCTTCCCGCAGCCAGATGGACCAACTAAGACCGCAAACTCCTTATCCTTTATTTCTATATTTAAATCAGCTACCGCAATCGCCTCATTATATTTTTTAGTAAGACCTTTTAAGATAACGTTTGCCATTTTAAATCCTTCAAATTTTAATGACTTCGAAATAATTAAAATTCAAGAAGGGTAATCTATTCAGGCGATTATTACGAGTAGACAAAGTAAATCCTTTATGTGATTACGTATTTTTCTTTTGTTCAATCCTGCAAAATATTCAATCAATATGAGTATACCTATATTCATTGCCTTGGGCATTGTCAAGATAAAAACCGGTTTGTTACGCCATATACTGTTGTCCATATTTATCTCAACTGGGGGCCTCAATGGACAATTCTTGAATAGAAATTATCTTTTTGAAGCAATTCCGAGGGACTTCCTTGTTCAGTTATGCGGCCGTTTTTGAGAATGACAATTCGGTCGACATTTTTTATTGTCGAAACTCTGTGCGCGACAATGAAAGTTGTTCGGTTTTTCATAATCCTGTCAAGGGCGATTCTGACTCTTTCTTCCGATTCGATGTCGAGCGAGCTGGTTGCCTCATCGAGAATGATAACTTTGGGGTCTCTTATGATTACCCTGGCAATCGCCAGCCGCTGCATCTGGCCGCCTGAGAGCTTCAGACCGTCTGCGCCAATATTCGTATAAATACCGTCAGGTAATGCTTCGACGAAATCCCACGCATCCGCCGCTTTAAGGGCGTCTATTACTTCCTGAGGACTGGTATCTTTATCTCCATAAGAAACATTTTCATAAATGCTGGCGGAAAAAAAAATGCTATCCTGTGTTACGACCCCTACAAATTTGCGATATGTCCTCAGGTCCATTTCCATAATATCCTTGCCGTCGATGAGCAGTTTGCCGCTGTTGGGCCTGATAAAACCCAGCGCAAGAGAAAGGACTGTGGATTTACCGGAGCCGCTGGGACCAACGAACGCAACCGACTGACCCGGCTCGACT
>JBEKCL010000263.1:0-4210 GCA_050014895.1 Dehalococcoidia bacterium | reverse complement strand
CAGCCCATCGTTATAATAGGCGTTGACAAGACAGAGGAAGCTGTAGAGGCATTGAAGAAGAACTGGGTGCATACCTTTGGGAATGAGATTTACGCCCTTTAAGGCCTGCACAATATATTGCTCAATGGGCAAATTATATTAAGGGGTGGAGTGATGAATGAACTAATCAGTATGCTTGTAAGTAAATTGGGAGTAAGTGAGGGGCAGGCTCAGGGTGGAACGGGTTTAATACTTAATCTTGTCAAAGAACAACTCGGCAACCAGGATTTCTCTCAGATATCCCAACACATACCTGGAATTGCCGATCTACTTAATTCCGCACCTCAGCAGGGAGATGCCGGCGGAGGAGGTATTTTGGGCATGGTGGGCAAATTGGCTGGATCATTCGGCGGTAGTTCCGAGCTGGGAGAACTTGCCAGCCTGGCTGGGGGATTTGAGAAGCTTGGAATAAAGCCTGAAATGATAAGCCAGTTTCTTCCTATCATAATCTCTTTTGTTGAGAAAAAGGGAGGTAGCAGTGTAGCGGATTTATTGAAGGGCGCTCTTGGCGGGGTCTCACAATAAGATAAACGGCGCTATATTTTTTAGAAAGCGCAACAAATTTGAATAAAAAAAAGCGCCGGTCCTATATGAGAAGGTACTATGACATTCGAACCGGCGCAGGCAAGGAAGGGAGGCACAAGGATCCGTTACGGGACTAACGCGCTCTGAGACCCGATTGATATCCAATCATATATATAGCTGCTTTGTTCTGAAGCTCGTTGAACGAAATTCGGCCGTCAGAACAAAGTATCTCCCCAACTATTTTATTGCAAAACTCATTGGTATTATTCCTAATATTGCCGGGTAGACCACCTAAAGTGTAGCCCACTGAGTATATGAGTTCTTCGTCAATTCCATTGATTCTGACAGGCTCCTCATCTCCACTTTCATAATAGGGCAAGGACCAGGATGTTAAACCGATTTCTTTGACGAGTTCCTCTATACCAGTATCGGAGGTCTTTAGTTCAGTCCTTTCAATTAAAGCTGCCAGATTGGTAACCATTTATTTCCTCCTTACCGGGGAAATTGCCCGGAACTTGCTTTCAAGTACATTTAACCATCATGGCCTGGTTAACGCATCCTTATACCGAACATTTGCGGAATGCGGAGAACCATGATTTTATGCGGCGTATTAATTAAAACCAGTAATGGAATGTCATTTTATTGCCTTTGACCGGTCTGTTTGAATTTTCATTGTACGGATGAAATTTAGACGAAAAACATATGAGGATTAGTCGCTGCCGGAATCTTTGCCAGTCGTGAGATAGGACGGTATACTTATATCATATGTATGTGTGCCGATGGGCGGCGTAGAGGTGTAATTTAAGTGGAACCGATAAAAATATTATTAGCTGAAGACCATGCGGTGGTACGGGAAAGTATACGAGAATCCCTGGCGCACGAGTTAGAGTTCAAGGTTGTGGGAGAGGCCAGTGATGGAGAAGAAGCTGTCAGATTGGCAAAAGATCTCTCGCCCGATGTTATACTGATGGACATTTCAATGCCCAGGCTGAATGGAATCGATGCAACCCGACAGATAAAGTCATTTCAGACGTCGGTGGCCATTTTGATCTTAACTGCATACGATGACGAACAATATATATTTTCTGTACTTGCAGCCGGGGCGGCAGGTTACCTATTGAAGGATATCGGAGTTCATGACCTGGTCGACGCTATTAAAACGGTATATAAAGGGGACTCTGTTCTGCATCCGACTATTGCCAAGAAGGTCCTGAAAAAATTTCGTGCAAATAAGGAAGAGCCGTCCAAGGAAAAAGAATCTGACCTGCTTAGCGAACGGGAATCAACTGTTCTGAAATTGGCTGCTAAAGGGCTGAGCAACAATGCTATGGCACAGGAACTTCATCTCAGTGTCAGCACTATTGAGAGCCATCTGCGGGCCATTTTTAATAAATTGGGAGTAGGTTCAAGAACGGAAGCTGTTATAGAAGCGATGAAGAGAGGTTGGCTGGCGCTCAAGGACATCTCCTGATCCGGTCCTGCTGATGTGCTCTACCGTAAGGAGAATAATTAATTATGGTAAATCTGATCATAATTATTGTTTTACTGGTTGCCCTGGGGATTACAGCCAGCCTGTTGATCTTCGTCGTCATCAAGATTTATCTCAGAAAGGATAAACAATCTTCCGGCACCGAAGAGATTGTTTCCCGTGTGCTCGACGGCTCGCCTCTGCCGGTATTTGAGATCGACAATAAACACAGGCTAATACAGTGGAACGTTGCATTGGAAGTGCTCTCGGGCATTAAAAAGGCTGACGTTCTGGGCACAGAAGGGCAATGGAGGGCTTTCTACAACGAGAAACGGCCTGTACTGGCTGATCTTATAGTAGATGGTGCCAGCGATAAGGAAATATCCGCCCAGTATCCAAATAAAGCGAGAGAATCGATGCTAATCAAGGGTGCCTATGAGTCTGAAGATTTCTTTCCATCGCTTGGAGAAAAGGGCAAATGGTACCACTTCACTGCCAGCCCGATGATTAATAATGGAGAAGTAATTGGCGCCATTGAGATCCTAGAAGATGTAACGGAGAGACATACGGCAGAGGAAAACCTGCGTTATTATATCGGGCAGGTGACAAAGGCACAGGAGGAAGAGCACAAGTATCTGGCGCGTGAATTGCACGACTCAACGGTGCAGACGCTGGTCGCTCTTATTTATCAGCTTGATAATTTCATGGCGGATAAGCCGGGCCTGACGGAAAGTCAGGTAGCCAAATTAAAGGGAGTTTACAATAGCCTGAAAAGGGCAGTGGAAGACGTGAGGAATTTCAGCCGCAGGCTGCGTCCGCCGGTACTGGATGACCTTGGCCTGATACCGGTACTGGAATGGCTGACCGGGGAATTGAAAAAGTCGTACGGCGTAGAGATAGCTATTGAAATAAACGGTGAACACAGGAGGTTGGCACCTGATCTGGAGCTTACACTCTTCCGAATCATACAGGAAGCTATGATTAATTCTGCTAAACATGCCAATGTGAAATCGGCGAATGTCAAGATATACTATCTGTTCGACAGTGTCAGGGTTGAGATAGTGGACAAGGGTGAGGGTTTCGATTTGCCGGAAAAAATAGGCTCACTGCCAAGAGATGGGAAATTGGGGTTGGCCGGCATAGCCGAGCGGGTAGAATTACTTGGCGGGAAGCTGGAAATCCGGTCGCATAAAGGGGAAGGGACGACTGTTCTGGTGGAGTTGCCCGTAAAATAACAACATTTACATGCCGGGTGATTTGAATATGACGGCAGCCAGGGGAGGAAGAGTGATATTTAGGGAGAAGGGTTGGCCGTGATGCGGGATGTTTTCAGTTTGAAGGCCGCCCTTATTGCCCAGCCCGCTGCCCCAGTAGATATCTGCATCGCTATTCAGTATTTCCTGCCAGTAGCCGCCTCGCGGTACGCCGATCCGGTATTGGTTACGGGGAATCGGTGTAAAATTGCATCCGACCAGTATGATATCGTCTGAAGATTTGCCACGGCGCAGGTAGCTAAGTACGCTGCCGAGGGAATCATTACAGTCAATCCAGTCAAACCCTTTCCACTCAAAGTCGAGCTCGTGCAGCGCCGGTTCCCTGCGGTAGAGGTGCGCCAGGTCGCCGACGAGTTTCTGAAGAGCCTGATGACGGTCATATTGAAGCAGGTGCCAATCTAGGCTCGTTTCGTGGTTCCATTCCCGCCACTGGCCGAATTCATCTCCCATAAAAAGCAGTTTCTTTCCCGGCTGTGTAAACATATAGGAGAAGAGCAAGCGGAGATTGGCGAATTTCTGCCAGTCGTCCCCCGGCATTTTACTGAGTAGGGACGCTTTACCGTGCACTACCTCATCATGTGAAAGAGAAAGCACAAAATTTTCAGAAAACGCATATAACATACGAAATGTAAGCTTATTATGATGGTATTTTCGGTGTATGGGGTCTTTAGTGATGTAGTCGAGTGTGTCATGCATCCAGCCCATGTCCCATTTCATGCCAAAACCCAGCCCGCCTATATAGGTCGGACGACTGACCATTGCCCAGTCAGTGGATTCTTCGGCGACAGTCTGGACATCGGGGAAATTCTTGTAGACTTCTTCGTTAAAACGGCGAAGCAAGGATACGGCCTCGAGGTTCTCCCTTCCCCCGAATTGGTTTGGTATCCATTCCCCCTTCTTCCGC
>JBEKCL010000262.1:0-4219 GCA_050014895.1 Dehalococcoidia bacterium | reverse complement strand
GACGGAAAAGTCCGCCGCGGTTTTTACTTTCCGTCCGGCGTAGATTCCCACCACTGTAATGGCGATGAGGGTTGCCACAATTCCTATGATGTGACCGGTGCTAAGTGACAGCATTAATTCTTACCTCCTCCTCATAATGATACTAATTCCCGCTCACTCCTCCGGCCCTAGTAAAGGCGGCCAAATTTTTGCCCTTGGACGCATGTACCTGAAAAAATCTGATTTAGACGCTGGCCGGCCATCAGCGGCTTTCACTCGGACATAATGATCTCTCAAAGAATCAATTTCTGAGGATCGACCTTTTCCCTCAAAATTTTCAATTCGTTTTCTGTCGGCGGTGTTGCCTCCGTAGCCCGGGAGATATCCACCTCGAATTCCATGTTTTCGAGAATTTTCTGCGGTGTGGTGCCGGGGTAATAATGGGCCAGATACATTTCCTTCGACACTTCATCGAAGCGCATCAGTCCGAGATTTGTTATTACGGCAGTTGGCCCGCCGGGCATCAGCCCTGCTTTTTCCCTGGTTCCGGGTCCATCAAGGTACCCGGGGCTGGTGAGATAATCAACCTTCTTGGGGAATTTTCTCTTCTCGTGCTGCATGAAAATCAGGCAGCGCGGGACGAAGGAGGCGACGTCGCAGGCGCCGCCGCTGCCGGAAAATCTCGTGACCGGCCTGAAGTAGTCGCCGATCGCCGTCGAATTTAGGTTTCCGTATTTGTCAATCTGCGCTGCGCCAAGGATCCCGATAACACGGTCGCCTGTGATACGGTTCTGCATTGTGGCGAAGGCTTCGAGAAGTCCCCCGTTGGATGCCGCTGAGTACATGACACGGGGATCCGCAACAGACATGGGGATTTCCTCGAGCTCCGAATCAATCGCGCCGGTCTCAAAAAATATAATACTGTTGGGCGCCGTAATGTACTTTGCCGCCATCGCCGCAACTAACGAAATTCCGGTTCCGCAAAAGACGATATCACCGTCGCATATTTCCCTGGCCGCCATTATCGTCATCATTTCTCTCAACGTGTAGTTCATCGTTTCATCTCCTAATTCTGCTACTTTCTGTCGAGACCGGTTGCATACCCGGTCCTCGGGTCCGCCTTAATCTTCTCCAACTGAACTTTCCCAACCAGCTCCAGGAGGCCCTTATGGTCCTTGACGCCGAAAATGAACTTATCAAGGTATTCCCGGTAGAGCTTGTCGTTCTTGGCGAAAACGCTGTGTTGGCTGAGATAATGGGGATCATAGTCGTAATAGCGGTAGCAGGCAGTGGGATAGGCCCCGAAAGGAATGGGTACGACGGCCGATACATGGATAAAAGGGATCTGGTTGTATTCTGGCTCTGCACGCAGCTCCTTCGAATCGACGAGTTCCTCGCAGGTCACGATGACGTTCCGGGCCGCCTTTGCCTGGTCTACGTCAGCGTAGGTGAGTCCCATCATCCGGCACGTTCCGAATTTGTCAGCTTTCTGGACGTGTATGATCGTGACATCGGGATTGATTGCGGGCACCAGGATGACCTTAGAGGCGTTGCCCCAGTTACCGAAGGGATTGTCGAGAACAACCAACTTGTCATCCGGAATTTTGGGGTCTTTCTCGCGCATTTCCTTTGAGAAGCCCCATTTGTTGACGATATCCGTACCAAAGGACGACTTGGTGGTAATAAAGGGAACGCCCATAGCGCCGGCATGAAAGCGTAGCGCCATCTGGTAGTTGGTATAATCCTCGAACTGGATTTCGCCCCTCTGGATCGCGGTCTTGAACCGGATACAGGTGGGGGCAGATTTCGCGTTACCACCATAGGCAATTTCCAGTTTTGATATGCATCCCCCGCCCACAAGCTCGTCTACGCCGGTTCCGTTGGAATGCGCATAGCAATGAAGGCCCTTGACTCTCTGGCGTATGACTTCGTAAACGGCGGCCATGGGGTTGCGGCTCACAGTAAATCCGCCGATGGATATATGGCAGCCGTCCTTGACATAGGCCCTGATCGCCTCATCCAGTACCATCACTTTTCCTTGATCAGCGCTCATTGATAACTCCTTGTAAAAATATCATCAGGCTGTCCTGTGGCATATAGCGCTATGCACAGGGAGTTGTATGTTCCCCCCGCCAAGTGGCTGAGGTGAGGGCTCCTTTGTATTTACCGATTGCCGGCTGGTAATCTGGCCTACCCCCGAATTCTGTACCACATGTTAAGTCCTATCTCTGCCATTTTCTATTTTTCAACGCCGGTATGCCTCTGGTGCGGGAGGATGGTAATTCAACGAGCTGTGTAGCCTCAACGTTTTGTATTACGGCCGCCTCTAATTGTTACCATTGAAAGTCCTGCACGTTAATTGAAATCGAAAATCTGTGGATACCAGTTAGTCAGAATTATCATTTGAAGGGATGGATGTCTATCAATATTGCCCGATGCTCTCTTTCCCCTGTAAATAGAAGCCTGATACGTTAACATTATTAAACTCACCATAAAGGTGTCGGCAAGTCTATTTTCATTCTTATTTGTAACGGCTGGCCGTCATGAATGTTTTAGGAAGGGATTAATCGGCATAATGAGCGGTAAAAGGGTGTTTTCCCAACCTTATCTGACGGTACAATTTTTTGTTCTTGATTATTCCACAGAACCATTGACGGACTCTTTAAATATAGTATAATTTAACTAACCGTTTTTCTCTCCTTAGGGAAGCCCGAAGCCAATCCTGCCAACTCAATCGCTTTGGGCTTTTCTACTCTTATAACGTCTGACGATTCCGTAAAGAGTAAATTTTAGGATACGCATTTGAAACGTTGCATGCAATCGTTGAATCATCAAAACAGCATTTCAAGAATCTAACAGCAGTTGAAACTTATACTGTCTATCAGAACATATGTCAATAATGATATATGTTACCATAGTCGTGTTATCTGATTTGAACACAGATGACATCTTTCGATTTCCTAAAGCCATACGTAACAAAAAAAGGTCCGATTTTATTCCGCCCTTAGAAGACAAAGTCTTTCTATTTCTAATGCTATCTCATTTTCTTTCTGTCTTGCATGTCCCTGAATTTGAGAGCTTCTCTGAGCTTTTTGACGGCTTTCTCACAGTCTGCGATTGCTTCTGCCTTGTGACCTCCAAAATCGTGAGGTGCCGCTTTCATGTAAGCTATGGCATCCCCAGTGGCATTGATGGCTTTGACAATCCGGGGAGGAACCGCTTTTTCGCCCGCCATCGTGGGCTGTGCCTTTATAGGGGCCGATGTGAAAGAACCGAATAGTTTCTTCCAAACCGGCTCGTTGTACACTTATCGTGCATAAATGATGCATATAGTTGAAATTTATATGGCGGTCGACGGGTTCGATTATCGCCGGCCCCGTCAGCGCGTCCCAGTTCTTTGAAATCCTGCGGCCTGGAATGCTGTTCGTCCAAATGGGAAGTCTATAAAAGTCACGAATGCTTGCGCGACATCAGTTGTCTTACTTGACTTGAGCACCACGGCAGCGTAGGCAATCGCGTTCTGAATGCTCGCCGGTAAAGGGCCAAGCAGTTCCGCACCAGGAACAGCAACGATCTCGCTCGACTGAAAAATTACGAACTCCGATGCCCCATTGGTCACGGGGCGGACTGCATCCTCACCGACGGCCGTCAAAGTGGTCTTGCCCTGCATCTGCTCTGCGATGCCGAGACGCGGGAGCACTACCGTCGCAAAAATTGAAGATCTAATCCCAGAAGTGAGAAATGATTATAAGGTTGATAGGTGGGGGGCCCGTTTTCTACACGGCCCCCCCCGTATTGTTATGTCATTCGGCACGAGACTGATGCCTGGATTATTTACTGATCTCGCTCTGCGGAATACCCAGGGCTTTGGCTACCCCCTTGCCATAAGCAGGATCGGCCTTCATGCAATTGCCGATGTGGCGGATTTTGATCATCTTGGGGGCATCGCCCATTGCACGGGCGGTGTTTTCAAAAAGTACCTTCTGCTGGGCAGCACTCATCAGACGGAAGAGCAGGCCGGGCTGAGTGTAGTAGTCGTCATCGTCCTCGCGGAAATTCCAGTGGTCCGCGGTTCCCTCCAGTTTCAGAGGCGGTTCGGCGAAATCAGGCTGCTGCTGCCATTCACCGTAGCTGTTGGGCTCATAGCCGAGGGTGCTACCGTAATTGCCGTCAATCCGCATGGAGCCGTCGCGATGGAAGCCGTGGTACGGGCAGCGGGGCGCATTGACCGGGATCTGGT
>JBEKCL010000261.1:0-4262 GCA_050014895.1 Dehalococcoidia bacterium | reverse complement strand
GGCGCTACCGTCATCGACGTCGGTATCAATCGCATCACCGACCGCGCCGAGTTCGACAAGTATTTTGCCGGCAATGCCAAGCGGGAGGCGGACTTTGCGGCCAAGGGTTCGACCCTCGTCGGCGACGTGCATCCCAAGGTCGCCGAGGCAGGCTGCGTGGGCATCAGTGATAGGGTGTACGGCGAGGAGATAAAGGTTTTCGTGGTATTAAAACAGGGGCAGAGCTGCACTGAAGCGGAGATTATTGAATTCTGCAAGCAGCACTTGCCGACCTTCAAGCAACCCAAGAAAGTGCAATTCATTGAGGCGCTGCCCAAGAACATGCTGGGCAAAATACTACGGGTTGATCTGCGTAAGCTGAAATAAAATAAATAGTAAAGTTGATGAACTGAAACAGGTATCAGCAGGAGGAAATAAATGTACGAATTTGGTAGTCAGGAATGGCTCGATGCCTTTGTAGCAGCAATCAACGGAAGCAAGAAATACGAGGAGGCGGCCAAGGATTGGGAAGGGGATTTCTATTTCATACTGGAACCAGGTGGATCCATCACTGAAGCAAGGTATATGTATCTCGACCTGTGGCATGGTAAGTGCCGGAACGCCGAAATTGTCGAGCAGAAAGATAAAAATAAATATAAGCCTGAATTCACTATTGCGGGAACCCTGGCCACGTGGAAAAAGATAAGAGAGAAGAAGCTTGATTCAACACAGGCGCTTCTGACACGGCAATTAAAGCTGTCAGGCAATATGGCCAAGGTTATGCGGGCAACCGGCGCTACGCGTGAGCTCGGGGCTGCAACACAGACGATACCGACGATATTTCCTGAGTGATTTTATTATGATCCTGATGATGGACAGTGAAAAACGGGATGCAGACCAACAAATAAAATGAAGCTATGTCGACTAACAATAATAACGAGGTGCTAAATGGCAGTGCGCAATAGTTACCGGAAGCTATCATTTATCACAGACGCCAGGGGCATTAAGAGTGCTGTCGGCGAGATGAAAGGCCGGGGGCACCCCAAACAACCTGTATTGAACAAGTACTATGTTCCCGCCAAAGACGCCCCGGTCCTCAACGAGAAATGGTTCATAGACACTATCACAGATAAAATAGAGAAACACCCGCTCAATGCCATGGAGTATCCGTTCACGGGTGAAAGGATATTTGATAAACCGCTAGTTGGCTTTGTGCGGGCAGATGATCCCATATTTCAGGACTTGAAGCGGATTATCGGTCCTCACCACCTGACACCGGCTGAGTGGATTGCCTGGCAGGCTGCCAATAACAGTGTCCCCGCTCCTGAAGCCGGTGACCTCAGCGTCGTGTCGTTCATTATGCCGATAACAGAAACCACTAAGAGAGAGAATGCGGCCATGACCGAGTGGACTTCCGAGCGTTGGGCTCAGACCAGACTACTGGGTGAGGTATTCAGCCAGGTCATGGTAAGAGAGATAGTGACCTATCTGATGGGCAGGGGAGTGCTCGCAGTAGCTCCGGATGTTACTCCCATGATGAGGAAGCAGCGCTATCCAGGCGTGGGCTGGGCATCACCATGGTCGCACCGGCATATAGCTTATGCTGCAGGCCTGGGCACATTTGGAATGCACGACTTTCTAATCACCGAGACGGGCGCCGCACACCGATGCGGCAGCTTCATTGTAAATCTGCGACTCCAGCCCAACAGGGTTCGGCCGGAAAACATACATGCCAATTGCCTGCAGCATAGCGGAGTTAAGTGCCTGAAATGCGCCGCCAAATGCCCGGTTAAGGCTATCGATGAAAGCGGGCATAATAAGGAAACCTGTTATCAGCGGGTATCGAAATCACTCGCTTACTGCAATAAACACTATCACATTTTTATCTACGGCTGCGGCCTGTGCTCCGTGGGGGTACCCTGCGAGGCTGGCATACCGGTAAAGAAGCGAGGGGAGAAATCAGGCAGCTGAAAAGTACCTGTTTAGGGAAAGCCAACAGATTAAGTTTCAAGCCGTAAAGTAAAAAGGATGAGAATGGAGCAGAGGAAGTTCGAAGTTGGAGGAAAAGGGGCAGTATCAGTGCTCATTATTATGACGCTTCTATTCTTCTTCAATTATGCGGACCGTACCATCCTGTCTGTGGCCCTTGAGCCTATCAAACAGGCGTTTAGCCTGTCGGATACGCAGGCCGGTGCTTTGCCGTCCCTGCTGCAGCTTGGTGTGGCACTCCTGGGGATCCCGGCCGCCATATTTGGGGACAGATGGGCACGCCGTAAAGCGGTGAGCCTGTTTGCGTTTATCTGGACCATTGCTACTTTTGCGACTGCTATCTGCGCCAATTTCCTGCAGATGGGCATTGCCAGGTTCTTTGTTGGCAGTGGTGAAGCCGGGTTTTCGCCCGTCGGTGCTACCTGGCTTTCGATGTCTTTTCCCAAAAATATCAGGTCGAGGATAATGTCCATATTTTTCGTTGGCGGGCAGATAGGCGGCATAGCCGGCCTGATATTCGGCGGCATGCTGATAACGGCGACGCATGACTGGCGCACGCCGTTCTATGTTTTTGCTATCCCCGGCATCATACTTGGCATTATTATTCTGTTCTGTCCTGACTATAAATCAGTCAAGGCGGATGGTGAAGCGACCCTAAGCGGAGCATTTTTCAGGGAATGGGGAACATTCTTCAAAATAAAATCCTGGTGGTTCGATACTATCGGACAAAGCTTCCTTATTTTCGCAGCAGCCACGCTGCCGATGTGGATGCCGACTATAATGCAGAGGGCCTATAAATTGGATCCCGGTTCTTCGGGCATGGTTTTTGGGCTGAGCCTTCTGATTATGATATTGGCTGCGCCGCTGGGAGGGTTCCTGGCGGATAAATGGCAGCAGCGCAGTAAAAATGGCCGGCCATATTTCGTAGCGCTGGCTGGCTTCATGGCCCTCGTATTTACATTGTACGAAATGCTTGTCGTAGAGCTGCCAATAGCATGGTTCATAGCAGGCATCATCCTCTCGACGTTCTGCTTTGGAATGATTTTTCCTGTCTTTTTCACAATCAAGGCCGATGTTGTGCCGGCCAAGTTGCGGGCTACTGCAGCCGGCATGGGCAATTTTGTTGCACAGATTACAGGCGGTGTTTGCGGTTCGCTGTTTGTGGGGGCAATATCGGATGCGCTGGGTGGCGGGACCCACGGTTTGCAGTGGGGCATGATCTATCTTCTTCCCATCGCACTTCTCGGCGTCGTGGCTTACCTGTTTCTGACAAAATTCTACCCTGCTGACAGCGCCAGGTGCACTGATGAGGTCCTTGCCGAGAAATAATGTAAAAGGATTTTATTTTAATTGTTAAATAGGCTGGAGAATTAAAATGGCAAACGTACCGAAGAAAGTTGCAATAATCGGGCTGGACTGCGCAGAGCCCCATCTCATTGAGAAACATATCAAGGACGGGCATTTGCCCACGTTCAAGAAGCTGATTGAAGGCGGTGTCATCGCCGACAACTGCCTGGTGCCTTACCCGACCGTGACACCGCCCAACTGGGCATCAATCGCCACCGGCGCCTGGCCGGGGACCCACGGTATAACTGACTTTCATGTGCATCTTCCCGGGACGACTCCCACCAATGCCAACATCGTCCAGGCGTTTAGTAGCGATCGTTGTAAGGCGGAATACCTCTGGGATGCGGCTGACAGGGCAGGCAAGAAATGTATAGTACTGAACTACCCCGGTTCCTGACCGTCCAACATGAAACTTGGGATCATGGTTGGCGGCAGCGGGCTTTCGATAGGTGAGAACCGTGATGGGATACCGGGTTTGAGTTCCAGTGTCAAAGGCTGTCTAGATCAATTGATTACCACTGGTATCTATCCGAGGGCTGCACGTGGTGTCTTTAAGCCCGCTGAAGGTTGGAAAAACCTGCCTGCAAAGGAAAAAGACACGCTGGAAATGGAAGCCAGCCTGGTTATGGTCGGTGCTCAGTCGGATTTGATGCAGCCCATCTGGTATTTGCTGGCGCGCCAATCAGGCGGCAAAGGATATGACCGGGTCACTTTATCCCCAACGAAAGATTTTAATGATGCTTTCTGCACCCTATCAGTGGGTGAGTGGAGTCCTAACATAACGACGAAACTGAAGCTGACTAATGGCACAGAGCAGGAGGCAGACTTCCGTTGCAAACTGCTGGAGCTATCTGATGAGGCCGAGGACCTGCGTTTCTATATATCCCAGATCGGGTTCAAATCGGGATGGAGCAACCCACCTGAGATCGCCGGCCAGTTGGAAACAA
>JBEKCL010000260.1:0-4345 GCA_050014895.1 Dehalococcoidia bacterium | reverse complement strand
CTTTGCAAACGTGTAATTAATCAGGCAGCCTGTTACCTCGGCATCGGGCTGGGGAACCTGGTTAACGTATTTAATCCGCAGATGATTATAATAGGCGGTGGTGTGTCGGGTATGGGTGAGATGATTTTACGGCCGGCGAGGAGGTCTATGAAAGAGTATGCCTTCAAGTTGCCGGCCAGGACGGTGCGCGTGGTTAAAGTGGGGTTGGGGACTGATTCCGGTTTACTGGGAGCCGCTATATATGCGCAATTAATGGCAGGAGGGAAAAGATGATCTACTGGGCGCCTTTATTTCATTTTTATCAGCCTCCGACACAAACTCCGGCCATACTCATGAAAGTGAGCAACGAATCCTACCGGCCGATCATAGCTGTATTCGATGAGTTTCCTCACGCCAAAGCCACCTTTAACATTAACGGTGTGCTGACGGAGATGCTGGCGCTCTACGGCTATACCGATGTCCTCGAAGGGATGCGGAAGCTGGCGGGAAAAGGGCAGGTCGAGTTTACCGGTTCCGGCAAGTACCATCCGATTCTGCCTCTAATCCCGCGCGACGAGGTCGAAAGGCAAATCAGGTTAAATTACAATACCAACCGGCAATATATTGGAGAGGGCTATAAGCCGCGCGGTTTCTTCCCGCCGGAGATGTGCTACTCCAGCGATATTGTGAAACCTGTAGTGGAATCCCGTCATGACTGGATCATAACCAGCGGGATTGCCTGCCCGGTTGACTGGCCTATGGATGTAATTCACACAATTGATTTCCCCGATGAAGAGATTGCCGTCTTATTCAGGGATGATATTTTGAGCAATAAGATCAGCTTTAAGGACCTGGATGGCAAGGGCTTCATAGAACATCTTAAACAACTGCGCAAAACCGAGGGTGATGTTTATGTGATCACCGCCATGGATGCAGAGACCTTCGGCCATCACATCCAGCATTGGGATAAGCTGTTTCTTTCCCAGGTCTACGAGACCCTTGTTCCGGCTACCGATCCACCGAGTGTGATGCTGGAGCAAAAGCAGCTGGCAGATCAGCACCGTAAATTATTTGAGTATGAAAAACTACCTGATGTACCTGATGCAGAGGTTATTAAAATAGTGACGATAAGCGAGTTGCTGGCCATCTTTCCCAGGGGGAAGAAAGTCAGCCCCAGGCCATCGTCCTGGAGCACTTCAGCCGAAGATATCAAAATGCAGAATTACTATCCTCTGTGGAAAGATAAGAATAATCCGGTACATACCATGCAGTGGGAACTCCTCGGATTGACTATAGATTGTGCGCATAAGGCGGTTGATTTAGCAGATAATCCGTTAAGTCTTCAGTTTGCTGCTACGGCAAGAGAGTTGCTGGACCAGGCATTGCATAGTTGCCAGTTCTGGTGGGCAAGCAAGAGACCCATGTGGAACATCAATATGATAGATAAGGGTATGACACTCCAACGGGAAGTTGTGCTGAATGCTTATAAATCGATTGCTGTAAGTAACTGCAAACCCGAGATAAAAAAGGAATACTATTACCGGGTGGTTGCAGGACGGCATATATTTGATCAGCTTACCGATTATTTGTATATGGACTGAAATACGCTGTGAGTGACGTTAAGACCACGGAGGGACTGGTATGAAATCAAATGAATTGATAGGAAGAGAAGTGATAGATGCCAACGCCAGGGTTATCGGGTCGGTTAAAGCTCTTGATATAGATGTAAAGAAATGGACGGTGAACGGAATCGTAGTTAAAACCGGCTTCATTAAAAAGCTGCTCATACTGACCAGTGATATAGACAAGGTCGGCGACAAGGTCATGCTCAAGGTCACGATCGACAAAATTCAGAGGTCCTGAGAAGCCGATTAATTGAGGAGAAGTGGTATAAGACATTGGGTCGCATTTTTCTAGGTCTTGCCATTCATAACCATCAGCCGATCGGGAATTTCCCATGGGTTTTTGAAGATTCGTACCAGCATGCCTACCTGCCGATGATTAAGGCGCTGCAGCGTCATCCTTCTGTCAGGGTCTCACTGCATTACAGCGGGTGCCTCTTCGATTGGATCACTGTTGAACACCCCGAATTCATAGGTTATTTGAAAGACCTGGTTTCAAGTGGGCAGGCGGAGATCATTGGCGGTGGTTACTATGAACCCATACTGTCTGCCATACCTGACCCGGATAAGCTTGGTCAGATTTCCCGAATGGCGGATTTTATTGAGAAGGTATTTGGGGTGCGCCCCAGGGGCATGTGGCTTGCGGAACGGGTATGGGAACCCGCCCTTGCAAAGGTGCTTCCCGATGCGGGCGTGGACTGGACGCTGGTTGACGATACGGGTTTCAAAATGGTCGGCAAGGGCGACGAAGACCTTTTTGGTTATTTTAATACCGAGGAGCAGGGGCGTTACCTTAAGATATTCCCTATCAGCAAATACCTGCGCTATTCAATCCCCTGGCACACCGTGGAAAGGGTCATCGGTTATCTGAAAGACAATGCTTCTGAAAGTGGTGACAGGATAGCGGTGCTGGGTGACGACGGTGAAAAATTTGGGGTCTGGCCCGAGACATATGAGCACTGCTGGGAAAATCATTGGGTCGATGATTTCTTCCAGGCCGTAGAAGATAATGCCGATTGGCTTACAACGGTCAAACTGGGTGATTATGCTGCCAAATACCAGCCTGCCGGCAGGATATACCTGCCGTGTGCTTCTTATGATGAAATGCTTGAATGGTCGCTGCCTTCTGAAAAGTCCTGGGAGTATACGCATTTACGGCATAACCTGGCGGATGAAAACCGGCTTGATATATTGCGCTATCTCTATAGCGGATACTGGCGTAATTTCATGGTCAAATACCCCGAGGTCAACCGCATGCATAAGAAAATGCTGCTGGTACACAAGAAAGTATATGAGGCGCATAAGGTCAATGCTAAAGGTTGCGGCATGGACTACCTGTGGAAGGCGCAGTGCAACTGCCCGTACTGGCACGGCGTCTTTGGAGGCATCTATCTCACGGATATAAGGGCGGTTGCCTATTCTAACTTGATCAATGCCGAGAAATGCGCCGACAGCGTGCTGAATAGCTATAAGAAAGGTTATGAATACAGGACGGCGGATTTTGATGGAGACGGGTGGCAGGAGGTCCTCGTTGAGGGTCCGGATTCCAACCTTTATATCAGCCCGCATGAAGGCGGAAGCATATTTGAATGGGACCATCGCCCGGCGGCCTATAACCTTTTAAGCAGCGTATCCAGGAAGGAAGAAGGCTATCACAGGGATTTGCTGGCCGGCGGTGATGGAAACATGGCGCCGGATAGCGCCGGCGTGAAAAGTATCCACGACATAGTCAGGGTAAAGACGCCTTATACCGGTAAGCCTGTCTATGATACGCTGCCCCGTTCCAGTCTCATCGACCGCTTTCTGGATAGCGGCGTAACGCTGGAAAATTTCGAGAACAACGAGTTTCAGGAGTGTGGTGATTTTTCCGGCAGTCCCTATGAGTTAAGCTCCGTGACCGGCGGGAAAAAACTGGATATATTGTTGAAACGCACCGGGGATATCTCAAACGGGCAGGTCAGCGTTCGCATCATTTTGGAGAAGAGAATAACGCTGATAGTTAACTCAGGGGTCCTTGAGATCGAATATAAATTTACTAACTCCGGCGATTCAATCATTGAGACTGTTTTCGGCAGTGAGTGGAATATTAACCTGCTCGGTGGCGGGCATAACGAAAGCGCCTATTACCGCGTCACGGGCCAGGAGCTTGAGGATGAGCGCCTCGACTCGCGCGGGGAAATCGAAGGCGTTCAGCAGTTGTTGCTTGGCAACACCAATTTAAACATTGAAATGGCGCTGCGGCTCGACCGCCCGTTAAAGATATGGCGTTTCCCTGTTGAGAGCATTTCCAATTCCGAAGGCGGCGTAGAGCAGGTTTACCAGTGTAGCTGCGTCGTTATCCTGTTGCCTTTGAAAATCGGGCCCGGACAATCAACAGCCTTCCGCTATAGCTGGAATGTCCCGAAATAGAATCCGCCGACCCGTTCTGTCATAATAGTTGCCGGAATTAAAATATGTCTGTAACCCCTCTTAGAAAACAATATTTACGTGTCAAACAACGCTACCCGGAAGCGATCGTCTTCTTCCGCCTGGGAGACTTCTACGAGACGTTCGATGACGATGCCCGCACCACCTCGCGTGAGCTTGAAATCGTATTAACGTCCAGGGAAATGGGCAAGGGTGTGAAAGTGCCGCTGGCCGGTATTCCATATCATGCTCTGGACAACTATCTTTCCAAATTAATAAGCCGGGGATACAAGGTCGCCATTTGCGAGCAGCTCAGCGCCCCCGGCAACGGACTGGTG
>JBEKCL010000259.1:0-4352 GCA_050014895.1 Dehalococcoidia bacterium | reverse complement strand
CCGGTTTCAATACCCCAGGCTTCCACAAAATACATATCCTCACAGGTAGCTAATCTTTGTAGAGGGAGGAAATAGACAGCATCGATGCAATCAGCGTTTCCTCCCTCGAAAGGTTAATATAGGTTGGCCATTATTATAAATACGCTAATATTATGAACCTTGCCCTGGCGGATGGCGTCTATTCCTGGTCAGTGAAGTTTAATAGTTGAAATTATTCCAGAGTAATAGCTATTATACTGTGATCTTGACAGGAAAAAGAGGTTAAGAAATGTACGAAAAAATACTTGTACCTTTAGACGGCTCGGAATTGGCTGAAGTAGCTCTCCCCTATGCTGAAGAACTGGCAGGACGGTTGGGCTCTGAAATTATCCTGATATATGTCAGTGAGTTAACCAAGGACCCCGGTGACAAAAAGCTCCGAAGCTATCTTCAGAAAATGGTTGAAGCGACAAAAGACGGGGCAAGCAAATACTCCAATAAACCTGGAATTGGTCCGGCCGTCGAAGTAAAATCGATAATTCTCTCCGGCTCTCCAGCAGAGAAGATAGTGGAGTATGCTGATAATGAGAACATAGGGCTTATTGTTATTTCCACTCACGGTCAATCTGGCATCAAACGCTGGGCCCTTGGAAGTGTAGCTGATAAGGTGGTAAGGGCTACTATCAGGCCGGTAGCACTAATCAGGGCCAAGGGTGCTCGCCCTGATATGAGAGGAAAGGGAATGTTAAATAAAGTACTGGTTTCTCTGGATGGTTCAAAGGAGGGTGAGGCGATAATCCCTTATATCGAAGAACTTGCCTCCAGGCTTAAGGTAAAGGTTATTCTGCTTAAGGTGCTGGCAAGGGGCTACTATGCTTCAGATACCTATATACCGTTGCCTGATCAACAGATCGAGTCGGATAAGGCTTTGGCCACTGCCTATCTTAACAATGTAGGAGCCCGATTGAAAGAAAAAGGTATAGCTATAACTATTGAAGAGAGATTGGATATTGAGATCAGATTTGGTAATGAGGCTGAACAGATTATTCAGTTTGCTGACGAACTGCATGCGGACCTTTTGGCAATGACAACACACGGACGTTCGGGTGTAGGACGATGGGTCTTTGGCAGCGTTGCCGAAAAAGTTTTGCATGAAGGGAATACTCCTCTTTTACTGGTGAGGTCCCCAGGTGCTAGAGGAGAACAATAGAGCTTTAGGCCGAATTATTTTTGCAGGTTAGTGATATTTGTATAGATACCACTGCAGGTTGCGGCAAGGTCAGCGCTCACTTTGTGAGTTCTGAAGTGCAGTTGGGACATCGTGTGGCTTTGATAGGGATTGCCGTCGCACAGTAAGGGCAATCTTTGGTTGTCTGCGCCGCAGGCGTAGCTCCCTTCGTCAAAGACTGTAGTTTGGTAAGCGGACGAATGATAAGGAAGAATACTACTGCAGCAATTATGAGGAAGTTTATGACAGTGTTGATAAATAGCCCATAGTTAATTGTGACAGCGCCAGCAGCCTGGGCGGTGGCAAGCGTAGGATAAGGGCCCGGCGTCGACCCTTGCTTGATAACTGCAGCCAGGTTGGAAAAATCGATGTTGCCCAGGGCGAGACCAATAGGGGGCATAATAACGTCTTTGACGATTGAAGTCACAATGGCACCGAAGGCAGCACCAATAATGATACCAACCGCCATGTCGACTACATTGCCTTTCATAATGAATGCCTTGAAGTCAGTCAACATGCCTGACTTCAGCACCTTGTGTGCGTTCTTCATGTTATTCTTCTCCTATTTGGATTATCGGCATGACTGCCGTGCCATCACGCAAAATGCGGGATGTTGGACTACTTGTTCCACGTGATCGGCTGGCCTCCCAAGGTTCGAATATTGACAACTAGTCTACAACCGCTGTCGGGCGCAATTATATATATATACTTTGTTCGGGACCGAATACAGTTATTCAGGCCTGCAAATCCGCAAATTTTACTAGACTCATTCTCCATTTCACAATAGTACATTTCTTATAGTAGATATTTGCTGGCGGATAAAGCCCAAAATATCTTGATTACGTTGTCAGAAAAGTTTGAATACCTTCTTGAGCAGCCAGATAATTAGTAAAATTACTGCTATAACAAGAGCTATATGGATTAGCCATCCTAATGCAGGTATTGCGATAAAACCCACCAGCCATAGAACTAGAAGAATGATGCCTATGATTAAAAGAATATTCATCATGCCTCCTTACAACTCAACAGGATTCTAGCATAGAATTTAAAGATCGTGCAATGAAACGGGGAGTATTCTAAAGATACGCAATTATACACCTGCGTACTTCGTAATAGAATACAATTATTTGGTAGAATGACGTCTGAATATCAAGTAGTAAAGACGTAATAAAATCCATATTGCTGCGATAAGCGATATTAAATAAAGCATCTGAATTCCGAAGCAGCAGCGCCGTGATTTTCGGTGAAATTTATTGAGAAATATGCTCGGTTGTTTTCATTGTGCTATCCTCCAATTAAAAACACAACATGAAATCGGGAGGCAATTATGGCGGAATTCGATAAACCCCGACAGATTAGCTGGCAGTTGTGGCCGCAGCTTACTATTTGCTTAGTCTTCTTTTTATTCATGGTTATTACAGGTTCATCATTATCGTGCCTGAATAGTCCATCCCCGTCTCAAGCCACAATAGAAGATTTGAAGTTGCCGGAGCATGGTGATGCAACTATGCTTACTGGTGTTATATCTCCTCCTGATGAAGGCCGTGATCATATATGGCCGGACCATCCGGTCGAATACAAGACAATGCCACCGACGTCAGGGCCACATTTCCTGGATCCTACAGCTCCAGGGTTCTATACCACACGGCCTGCATTCGGGTACTTGGTGCATAGCCTGGAGCATGGCTCGGTTGTCATTTATTATGATCCATCTCAACTTTCACCTGAAATAGAGCAGAGTTTAAGAGCATTTATAAAGGCAAACAGTGATCCCGAAGTGGGGATTGTCGCAGTTCCAGACGCAGATTTTAAATATCCTTTTATACTTACTGCCTGGGATAAAATGCTTAAGCTCAATAAATACGATCCCCAGGTTGTAAGGGCCTTCCTTGCAGAGTATCTGGGACGCGGGCCTGAGTCACCAGGCCGTTGAAAATCCTTTCTGGCGGTATGCACAATTCCTCTTGGTACTCGTCATCTTCCTGTGTCAGTGCTAATCAACTTTAATGAGGTTTATCTGTAACAAAAGGGAAAACTGAATAAGAAACAATTAGTGTTGTTAAAACCTAGCTAATTATATCAGCAATTGGCTATAATATCGTAATCACTTCATGTCGGAGGCAATTGACCATGGTTAGAAAGCAGCAGGAGACAGTCGTTTGTCAAATTTGCAAAGAACATAAAAGGCATAATGAGGTAATACCATTTGAATCTATACACGGGCCTTTAGCCGAAAGAATAAAGGAGATGCATCCCGATTCTTCCCCCAGCGGCTTTGTTTGTATTTCTGATCTTAACAAGTACAGGTCAAATTATGTGAGAGACATTCTTGAGAAAGATAAAGGCGAGTTGACCACTCTGGATGAGCAGGTTATGAAGAGCCTGGCGGAGCATGAGCTTCTGTCCAAGAACACCAATATTGAGTTTGATCAGCGGCTAACATTAGGGCAACGCCTGGCAGATGGTATGGCCGATTATGCTGGAAGCTGGCATTTTATCATAATTTTTATGGGGATTCTTATCTTATGGATTATAATAAACTCAGTTATATTGCTTTTGCGCCCGTTCGATCCGTACCCATTCATTCTTCTAAATCTTGTTCTTTCCTGCATTGCTGCTCTTCAGGCTCCCGTCATAATGATGAGTCAAAACCGCCAGGAATCGAAGGACCGCTTACGAGCTGAGCATGACTATATGGTAAATTTGAAGGCGGAACTGGAAATACGTCATTTGCATGAAAAAATAGACCATCTCATTACGAATCAATGGCAGAGGCTTCTGGAAATTCAGGAAGTGCAAACTGAGCTTATGGAAGAACTTACACACAAAACGCCGCGAGGCCATTGAGTCCGAAGATAATAGGCTATTCGCTAATCATGTTAACCTTATCGGGCTGATGGAGTCGATACCCGGTCAGACAAATATTAGATTTGATCTCTTTGCGGAGATTCGTTGATTACGACAAATACCGGCTTTCAGATTTTCTTAACTATCTCGCCAGTCTCAAATATCTTAAATGTTTTGGGGTCGATGTAGTGAACATGTAATTCTTCGGAAGTAGTCCATCTTTTTAGACCTACTGTTTCTGCATCTGAATTCCTGTCCTGAATATACTCCTGGTATTCAACAATGATGTATTCTTTGC
>JBEKCL010000258.1:0-4422 GCA_050014895.1 Dehalococcoidia bacterium | reverse complement strand
TTTGGTATCCATTCCCCCTTCTTCCGCGAGTAATCGAGATACAGCATCGAAGCTACTCCATCTACCCGCAGCCCGTCCACATGGTATTTATCCAACCAGAACAGGGCACTACTCAGAAGGAAGCTCCGCACCTCATGCCGCCCGTAGTTAAAAATATAGCTTTTCCAATCGGGATGGAAACCTTTACGAGAGTCAGCATGCTCATATAAATGGGTGCCGTCAAAAAAACCCAGTCCGTGCGTGTCCGTGGGAAAATGTGACGGTACCCAGTCAAGGATTACCCCTATGTTATGCTGGTGCAAATAATCTACCAGGTACATGAAATCCTGCGGTGTCCCGTAGCGGCTGGTCGGCGCAAAGTACCCGGTCACCTGGTAGCCCCATGAACCGCCGAAGGGGTGTTCCATTACCGGCATGAGTTCGACGTGTGTAAAGCCCATCTGAATGATGTAATCAGCCAGCTTTGGGGCAAGCTCACGGTATGTGAGAGGCCGGTTATTATCTTCCGGCACACACATCCATGAACCTAGTTGCATCTCGTAAATTGCGATGGGGGCATCCAGTGCATTTTTGTGCTTGCGTTCCCGCATCCACTCGCCGTCATTCCAGTCATATGAGAGGTCCCAAACGACAGAAGCTGTTCTGGGTGGTATTTCACAATAAGAAGCAAATGGGTCTGCCTTTTCCACGCGATAACGGTGTACCCGGGATGCTATATGGTACTTATAGAGAGACCCCCGGCCAAGACCCGGGATGAATCCTTCCCAGATACCCGAACTACCGCATGCCGCCAGTTTAAATCCTTTCTTCTGCCATCCGTTGAAATCCCCCATAACGTAAACCTGCTCGGCATTGGGCGCCCATACAGCGAAGTAAGTCCCATCTTCTCCGTCTACAGTAGCAGGGTGTGCACCGAGTTTCTCGTAAAGGCGGATATGACTGCCCTCGTTAAAAAGGTACAGGTCATCCTGGCTTAGAAGACTAAAGTTGTCTTTGCTCATATTTGCTATTGTTATAAATAGTAGCAGAATTTAATCGCGGCCGTTCAATGAAGCAGGATCTTCCGGTTCTGAGCGGACTATACAGGGAACTTGAACCCCTTTTCCTTGAACAATAATACGCAGGTATCAACAACAGTTTCGTCGTAAAGAATGCCCCTGTTCTGGATGATTTCATCAAGAGCTTTATCCATGCCGAGAGCGGCTCTGTAGGGACGGTGCGACATCATGGCTTCAACGGTATCTGATACGGCCAATATCCGGGCTTCCAGCATGATCTGGTCGCCTTTCAGGCCCCTGGGATAACCGGATCCGTCCATTCTTTCGTGATGCTGGTGGACCATCTCATCGACTGGCCAGGGGAATTTAATGGCTTTAACGATATCATATCCTGCGCTGGCGTGTGCCTTGGCCAGGCCTCTTTCAAGCTCGGACAGCTTGCCGGGCTTGCTCAATATTTCTGAAGGCACATATACTTTTCCAACATCATGCAGCAGACCAGCCACGCGTAAGGCGCGCTGCCGGTCTTCAGAAAGTTGCATCTCCTTTGCAATTGCAAGCGCCAGGTGTGTAACCATCTTCTGATGGCCGGCGGTATAAGGGTCCCTTAATTCGCTCATCATTGCTACGGCTTCCATCGTCCCTTCCAGTGTAGAAGTAACGGTTTCCAAGGCCTTATTCAGTTCAGTTTCGGCCTTTTTACGGTCGGTAATATCACGTGCAATGCCTTCAAATGCGACTGCTTCATTGCCCTCGTCGTAAATTGGGACCAAAACTACCTCGATATAAACCATATGGCCGTCCCTGTGTGTCCAGCGCATCGTAACAGGATTTTCAAAAAGCGCCCATGCCTCACGCCCTTTTCTCATCGAATTTATCATTTTCTCAATAATGACCAGGTCGTCCGGGTAAACGATTTTCGTTATTATAGAATAGTCTTTGTAGTGCTCATCTGGCGTATAGCCTATTATTTTTGTGGATGCAGGGCTTACGTATTCAAATTTGACATCTGGTTTGAGCTGGACCCGGAATATCAGGTCGGGCGCATTATCTGTAATTCTCTGGAAACGCCCCATGCTTTCCAGAAGGGCAGCCTGGGTTTTCTTGTTTTCCGTAATGTCCGTCACGAAATTAAGGGTGGCGGGCTTGCCCTCCCACTCTATAACCACTGCCCGTATTTCTACCCATACGTATAATCCGCTGGAGGCCATTAACCGGGCTGTAAGCTCTTCAAGAATGGGTTCTCCCGCAAGTCTGCGCATGTATCTCTCGATCACTGCCTGCCTGTCATCGGAGTGGATGTAATCAAGGAAAGGATGCGATAGTATAAAATCCTTGGAATACCCGAGCAAAACCGGTATATACTGGTTAACAAATTTGATATACTCACCCTGAAGAACGATTATGCCCTCCCTGGCATTTTCAACGACAGCGCGGTACTTCTCCTCGCTGTCACGCAGAGCATCCTCTGCCTGCTTGCGCTCGGTGACGTCGCTGATGAAACTTAACGTGGCGGGCCTGCCCTCCCAATCAATCAAGTTTGTGTTGATCTCCGCCCAGCCAAAAGCCCCGCCTTTAATCATATATCGGAAGGAATAGACATGTTCAAAGGGTTCGCCCTGCAGCCTGCGCTGGTGCCCGTCGGCAACCATTGCCAGGTCATCCGGGTGAACAAGGTTGGCAAAAGGCATATCTTTCAGTTCATCGCTAGAGTAACAGGTAAGATCAACAGTCCTGCGGTTGAAGAATTTGATTTTTAAGTCCTGCACTACGATCATTACTTCATTGGCGGTTTCTACGAGCTGGCGGTACTTCTGCTCGCTTTTGCGCAGTGCCTCTGCTGCCAGCATGCGCTCGCTAATATCCCGAATTACCCCAATGACACCGATGGGCTTTTGGTCGGCATCGCGCAGAAAACGCATTTTGCCCTCGGTCCACAGCGTGCTGCCGTCTTTCTTTATGAATTCTATTTCATGGGTCTCACTGGTCGAGCCGGGCGGTAGTACCTTGCTAAGCTCTTCCTTGAAAGTACTGACAAGGTTGGTATAGGAAGAGCGGGTGACTACATCTGAGAGGGGCAACCCCACCACCTCTTTGGGATCGTAGCCCAGTATCTGTCGAACTGGGTTGTTAACATAAGTAAGGACGAGATTCAAATCCACGGTGGCTATTATGTCGACGGTGCTTTCGGTCAGTTTGCGATACCTTTCTTCACTTTCCTTAAGGGCTTTCTGGGTTTTTGCCACATCGGTTATATCACGGCCTTCCGGGACCATGTATATAACTTTACCGGCGTCATCCAGAACCGGATTCAGGGTAAAATCAACTTGACGTATTTCGCCACGGGCGTTTATGTTGGACGTATCAAAATGAATAAACTCGCCACCGGCAGCTCTGCCAATAGCCCCTTTAAGTTGCTGTTGGACCTCGGCTGAGTGTCGCCACCATGGAGTCTCCCAGAAATATTTGCCTAGTACATCCTTTTCAGTTACCTCTGCAAACTGCAAGGCAATATTATTGACAGCCAGCATGCGCCCTTCAGGATCAAGCAAACCGGTAAACTGGTAGTGATGCTCGAAGACCACGCGGAACATGGCCTCTCGTTCTCTTAGCTCCGCTTCCAGTTTTCTGCGCTCAGTAATGTCACGGGTCACACCGATCATCCCGGCGAATTGCCCCTCAGGCGTAACTAATACTGTAGTTGACTCCTCCGCCCAAAAAGTGGTCCCGTCTTTACGGTTAATTTCCAACTCCGTTGTGGATGTATATGTTTCGTCCTTTGTATTGGCAATGTCCAGAGGTATGTTACCCAATACCGTGTTAACTGCCTTATCCAGTGTTTCAGCGGTTGCTACCTGGGATAAACTCAATGCCATGGCCTCATCGACTGTATACCCGCGTTGCGAAGTTATAGAAGGGCTGATATAGGTGTAATGCAGGTCCTTATCCAATACCCATATAACATCCCTGGTGTGGTCAGTAATGAAACGGTAGCGCTCTTCGCTGGCCTGAAGAGCTTCTTTTACCCTTAGGCGTTCGATGACTCCGCTAATATCAGCCGCTATGGTTTCCAGGGAATTGCGGATGCCACGAGGCAACTCGGACAGATGGTGGGAGCAGACGATAAAGCAGGCTACAGCGTTTCCTTCGTGCATTACCGGTAAAGTGGCTGTAAATGTCCAGCCTTCAGACTTGAACTGTTTCTCATACCGTGGCGTAAATTGGCTGGCTGTGACATGGATAGGGGTGCCTTTTGCAAGAAGAAGCGTGTCTTCCGAATTAGCTTTAAGGACGGAAAATATTTTTATAGTGGGAGACGAGACGTTTTGATAATAAACAGACTTAAAATCACCGCTTTCATCATCCAGAAGATAAATTACACCGGACTCCATGCCCGCTATTTTGATAGCTGCATCAAGGCTCT
>JBEKCL010000257.1:0-4431 GCA_050014895.1 Dehalococcoidia bacterium | reverse complement strand
GATCCAGTGCCACCATATCTTTGTACGTAATCTGGCTTTTCCCCTTACCGATTTGCCTGTCCAGGTCTATAACCGAATCAATATCCGCCCTCGACATTCGCCGGACCATAACATCTTTCTTGCCGACCGTACTCATTTTCCCCCTCCTGTTAAAACAAAAAAGACACTGAAATTGCACGCGTTAGGCAATTCTAATGTACTTCCTTCACCTCATCCCTTATAGTGATTGTGTACTATTTATCTTATACTACTGCATGCTCAGCGGTGTCAATCCGGTTTTCGCCTGTTTTTATACAATCCCTGAGCGCTGATGTACCTCTCCACCTCCGCGGGGACCAGGTAACGGACTGATCTTCCTTCCGCAAGGCGCTCCCTGATATCCGTGGAACTGATCTCAATGCAGGGACCATCCAACTTTATCATCCTCTCCGAAAGGCCAGGCATGGATTCCTCCAATACCGAAATATCCGGTTCAGGTACCCCGGGCCTTGGAAAGGTTACCAGGGTCGCCATTTTGGAGATACGATAAGGAGCCTTCCACTTCGGCATATTCATCAACCCATCCCATCCTATTAGCAGGAATAACCGCGTTTCATTATCGAAGTCCTTGCTTAACTGCTCCAGCGTATCAACTGTGTATGTCCAGCCCGGGTGTTCAATTTCTATAGTCGAGAGTTGAAAGAAAGGATTAGACTCAATGGCAAGCCTGACCATCTCTACCCTGTGCGATGCGCCAGCTATCTGCCGGTCTGTCTTCATCCACGGTTCCCCGGCTGGGATAAAAAGAACTTTATCCAGCTCGAGGGCCATACGTACTGCTTCGGCCACTATAAGATGGCCCATGTGAATGGGGTCAAAAGTCCCGCCCATAATGCCGATCTTCATGTCAGCTGTCCTGATCAACAGGTTTTGGTCTGAAGATAACCTCCGGCTGCCCTTCTTCAACCATTTTCCGACTTCCTACTTCCGCTAGCCCATGCACTGCAGAAATAAGTTCGCCCAGCCCCTGCTTTTCCGAGGCAGAAACACAATATACGGGAAACCCTAATACACCCAAATCCCTTTTAACTGTTTCCTGATATTCAATATCTTCCGACATATCTGCCTTATTAACCACGATCACGCTCTTCTTTCCTGCAAGTTTCGGATCAAACAGGGTCACCCGGTCCCGCAGTTGCTGCAATTCCTTCTTAATATCCTGTGAGCATGCTTCCAAGAGGTAAATCATCACCTCGGCCCTCTCCGCCTGGTTCAAGTACTTATTACCTGCGCCCTTTCCTGTGTGAGAACCCTCTACTAAAGCAGGAAGTTCCGCCCAGATATATTTCCTTACTCCATCATCCACAACCCCAAGCACGGGCTCCCTGGTCGTAAAAGGATACTCAGCCACTTTTGGCTTTGCAGCTGATATAGCTGATAGCAACGCCGATTTCCCGCTATTGGGGAGCCCTACGATGCAGACATCCACCGGTAATCTTATCTTAAGAACTATTTTACGCTCCTCACCGGTTTCTCCGGGCTGGAAAATCGTTGGGGCCTTGCGCGTGGCCGTGGCGTAATGAACATTTCCCTTTCCACCCTTGCCACCTTTAGCCGCTAACATTCTCTGCTTATCTTTTTGCAGGTCCGCTATTAACAAGTCTTTTCCTTCTTCTTTTACATATATAGCGGTCCCTACCGGCACCTTTATTATCAGACCCTCTGCATTTAGGCCATGCATTTGATTAGGTCCCCCCCTTCCCCCATTTCCAGCTTTAAAAGTTGTCATGTGTTTGAAAGTGCCTAAATCCTCCATATTGCTGTCAGCAATAAAGTAAATATCACCCCCCTTTCCACCATCTCCCCCATCCGGACCACCAAAAGGTAAGAATTTCTCACGCCTGAAACTGGCTTGCCCGTTACCGCCATTTCCTGCCTTAATTGTTATTTCAACATTATCAACAAACATATTTTTATTAAGTAATCCTATTTATATATATGATTGATTATATCATCATATTAATAATAAGCTGGTTGACGGTGTGGAAGATAGCTATGGAGTCTAGGAGAGTACGGCAGAGCTAAAAATGTTGTTCACTACTTGGGAGGGTTATCCACAATTGGGCCGGATTTTTCCACAAAGAACGAGAAGCCGTTAATTCGACTTGTAAGATTTCAGCATTATTCTTATGTCTTCTATGGACTTGCTCAGTTGGGAATCAGTGCTGATCTCAGACGATATCTTCTCGCAGCCGTGTATTACTGTGGAGTGGTCACGGTCACCTAGGATCTTACCGATCTCAGTAAGGTTGCAGTGGTTCTGCTGCCTCAGCAAGTACATGACTATGTGGCGCGCGCGTGAGGTCCGCAGATCCCTTCTTTTACTGGTGATGTCCTCGGGTGAAACAGCGTAATAATCGGCGACTGCCCTAATTACCGAGGATGCCGGATGATGACCGACACTTTGCTTTGATACCGAAATCATGTCATTCAACAGTTGCTTTGCTGAATTTACGTCTATATCGCAACCCTTCAATCTGGCGTAGGTCGACAATTTTATAAGGGCACCCTCAAGCTCTCTGACACTGTGGTAAAAATGAGTTGCCAAAAACTCCAGTATAGCGGCATCGAAATTCGTTGGTAATGCTTTCGACTTCAGTTCGAGTATAGCTAATCGTGTTTTATGATCAGGAGGATAGATATCTGCCACCAACCCGCCTTCCAGCCTGGAACGCAGACGGACGTTGAAAGACGCTATATCCTTGGGCGGACGGTCACAAGTTATTACTACCTGCTTGCTGTCCGCTAAAAAATCGTTGAGTATATGGAAAATACATTCCTGTGTCTGTGTTTTGCAACTAAGAAATTGAATATCATCCAGAAGCAGTACATCGACGCCGCTGAATTTATATCTGAATTCTTCGGCATTCTTATTACGTATGGCTCCGATGAATTCATTTGTAAATTGCTCTGCACTTACATAGATGGCCGATAGATCTAAAGACCTGACAGCATGGCCGATCGCATGCAACAAGTGCGTCTTGCCGGTGCCGGTGCCCCCATAGATATATAATGGATTAAAAGCAAAACCCGGATTGCCGGCGATCTCAATAGCGGCCGTATACGGAAGACGGTTACAATCGCCTGACACGAAGCTGTTGAACGTGTACTTGGGGTTAAGGAAGCAACCCTTGACAACCGGTTCGCGTTCTTTAAGGCTGGTACCGCCGTCGGTCATCAACCCGGCCTTGACCTTGTTTACCTGGTCAACTGCCTGTACCTGGAACTGGACATTGACGTTCCGGCCAATAATCGTTGAGATAATCCGGCAGACAACCGGATGGAGCCGGCTTTTCAGCCATTCTGCGATAAACATCGTCGGAACGGCGACAGTAAAAACGCCGTCATTATAATCCAAGCCCCTTGTATCTTTTAGCCAGGTATTGTAATTTGCCTTACTAACCTGAAGTTGTAACTCACCAAGGGCGGCCTGCCAAATTTTGTCAGCTTGCATTTGTATTACTTATTCCGTATTCTTGTTGTATCCGTGGGCACCGCAAAAAGGGCACAAATATCCCCCCATGGAAGAGCCATCCAAACTTTTTAATAAATAGTTAAGAAATAACTTTTATTGGATGAGTTTGCCGTGTTCCTCTGTGGTACCCCTCCCGAAAACAGTGAATAGATTACCACAGCCGCCTTCTTGGCTGTCAATGGTTATTTTGACATAATGGTAAAAAATCACTAAATTTTGTTTATGTTTACGAAGAAAGCCATATTCATGGGATCGCCAGCCTTTGCAGTGCCTGCTTTACAGTCGCTTATGTCAAACCAATATGACATAATTGCTGTCTATACACAACCCGATAAGAGGACCGGTCGCGGGCAACAGCTTATGCCCTGTTCCGTAAAGCAGTTTGCTGTATCACATGGCCTACGTGTAATACAGCCCGAGACGTTCAAGAATGCGGAAGAAATATCTACCCTGGAGGAATTGCAGCCTGATATAATTATTGTTGCAGCTTATGGGCAGATCCTGCCCGATTCGGTACTACATATTCCCAAGTACAATTGTATTAATATACATCCTTCGCTGCTGCCAAAATACCGCGGGCCTGCTCCGGTGGCAGCAGCTATCCTCAACGGCGACGCGGTAACCGGTGTTACCGTTATGTTAATTGAAAGAAAGGTTGACAGCGGGCCGGTCCTCAGTCAAAAGAAGGTGCCAGTTCCCGAGGAAGCAACTACGGAATCTTTGACCGAGATGCTGGCAAATGTGGGCGCAGAACTGCTCATTGAGACTATACCGTGGTGGATTAACGGGAAGGTTGAGCCGCATATGCAGGATGAGACACTGGCCAGTTTCACACGGATGGAGACGAAGGAGAACGGCAGGTTGGATTGGAAGCTGCCTGCAGTGCAATTGTGGCGCAGGGTCAGGGCATATTATCC
>JBEKCL010000256.1:0-4469 GCA_050014895.1 Dehalococcoidia bacterium | reverse complement strand
ACGATGCTGTTCTGCGTAAGCTATGGCGGCCTGCTGATTGCCCGGGTCACATCTAAATGGGACCGTGAATAGCTTGAGCGGCTCCCAGCCCGCCTGGACAAAGGCATTGAAAACTCCAAGATACCGGTCGGTAGCAGTAATGGCGAAGCGCATGGCGTTCTTTTGACTTTAATATCAGAATGACCAACAGCTGATCCAGGGAATCAGGAGAGAGTGGACAGGGTGGAGTTTGCCACACCACCTACACAGGTGTAAGTAAGTCCCGGCTCTTGGCTGCGCTGGTGAGAAACCCCGCCATTTATCTTGACTTTTGCAAGGTGTCCATATATATCCCGCTTAAATCGATATCCCAGCGGCTAGTCGAAAGCTGCTTTCACACCCATGTTAACTCTGTTGCTCTGCAAAAAGTTCGGGTATTGTTTGTTTTTTTGACTGTCGTGACGGTTAATTGACAAATCTCTACGGTAGACACGGGCCATAATCCTTGACCCGTGTCCTTTTCCTAAGGATAATTCTTTGGTCATTATTTCTAGGCTGAGACGCTGAATGTGCTGCTCTCTGGAAGTGAGGTCGAACTGTCAGTGCTTTGGCTGCTATTACTCGAAGATCCTCCTCCCCCATGGTGATGGTGATGATGACCGCTGCCTTGCGTCTGCTGTGCCTGCATGTCCGTTTGGAGTTGTGCAAAGGCGCTTTGTGCACTAGCGACATTCCCTGATTGAAGCGCCTGTCCCAACGCTGCAAAATCATTGGAGATTGTATTGCCGCTGCTGCTTGAATTGCTGCTGGTGGCGGCGGTAGAGTTGGCAGCGCTTGTTTGCCCTTGGCCGTTGAGATTTTGAAGGGCAGAAAAAGCCGACTGCGCAGCGGAAAGGTTGCCGCTTTGAAGTGCGGAGGCAAGCTGGCTAAAGTCCTGTTTGCGTTGCTGCATCGTTGCCTGCCAAGTCTGCTGAGTGGTGTCGCTTGATGAAATACCTGAAATTGCTGTCATTGTCGAATCCCCCTCTTTATGTGTTGTTACATCTTTCCATTCTTATCGGCAATATATATGCAAGCTGGATGCCGAATAATATAATTTAAACCGGAAAGTCACCAAATAAGTAACAGGTTCCGCTAGTTGCAATTCGTTGTATGATTAAAAGGGGCATTAATATTCGTCAACTACCGAATCCACCGCTTCACGCATCAAGTAGCGTGAACAAATTTGCGAGGGACGCATCATCGCTCTCGATTATCGCCTGGCACTTTCGCCCCAATGAAAATGTATCTGATGGACTACATTACCTAGACCCATGGTGAACAATACCATCTGACATAAGATCTAAATCTATTGGGATATAAGTTATTTTCATACTCTACGATATTTTTCCCCAGTGCAAACCTCGGCAGTTAGCCAACATTTTGGTTCGGGTTTCCCTCCCGTGAAATTATACTAACTTGCCAGGCCTCACTTCAATCTTGATTCTCTCATCTATTTGTAACCTTTTATATTGTGCCAATGTCTTTTATAATATTAAGTGCCAATGTTAATTAGGCCTAAGTTGCAAATGATCCGCGGCATAATGGAGAGAAAAATGAAAGTTATAAAAGCAATAATCAGACCGACCAATCTATCAGAAATTAGAATTGCCTTACAGAAAATAGGTATAGAAAATATAATAGTCCGTCAACTCGTCAACAACAGCCGCAAAAGCAGCAAATACATGATTGAAAAGAGCGCTGAATACTTGGCCGGCCTTATGACGAAAATCAGAATCGAGATTGTCGCAGCCGATGAACTGGTGGGGAGAGTAATCGAAACAATCGGCAATATTGCAGGGACAGAGCGGAAAGGAGATTGCCAGATATTTATCCATCCTTTCAATGAAACAGTTTAAGTTAGTTCCTTACGATGAATGGACGCTCTTTCTTCCTGGCTTTTCTTGGCGATTTCTGATGCGGCTGGATGGTATTTGACGGTTCCTGGAATGACCGCAGCTACTCGCTGGAATACAGGGAAGAACTGGCTGAGCATTTCGATGCCAGCTTTATATACCTAAACGAAGTGCATTTACCTGGCGACCACCGGGACGGCCAAGGTGTTCAGATCTGAACTCGCGGCGATCTGTTCAATAACCACCTCTCAAGATTCGCAGCCTAGTCGGCTGTTCCCAGCCCCCGAATTATACCACTCTCCCAAATGGGGTAACTCTGGCCATAGTGTTATGATGGTGCTAAAATCAGAATATTGTTGTCGTATTTCGCCTTGTGAAACGCAACCAAAGCGGGCGACCCGGGCATCATACCGACGGAGAATTCGGTTACCATGAAAAATAAAATCAAAGCAATGTATCTCAGTTTCTATGTTGCAGCATTTACTCTTGCTACTGTTCAACAGGCCCAGGCGACACTGGGCGAATCTGTGGATTCTGTCGAATCAGACCGCAAGGCCTTTTCAGCATTTCAGTATCCTACACTGGCTCACAATTCCTATACGGTTATGGAGTTCAAATCCGAGGCGAACGTTGTGCGGGAATATATTTCGCCATCAGGAGTAGTTTTTGCGATTGCCTGGAATGGGTTGTCCAATCCTGACCTTACCACTCTGCTTGGTACCTATATTGGCGAATATCAGAAGGCTCTCCGAAATGCCACAAGCCAGAAGGGCAAGCGCTACATACAGGTGAAGACAAACCGGATAATCGTCGAAAAATGGGGACATATGCGAAACGTGCAGGGTCGAGCTTACATACAAGCCTTAATTCCCTCGGGAGTGAGCATAAATGAAATTAAATAAATTATTTTTGTTTCTTATGTTTATTCAGTTGATTGCCGGTTGTGGCGGAGGTGGAGGGTCGAGCACACCTCAGACCAATTCAGGTGGGGGCAGCGGAGGTTCAGGCAGTTCCGGTACCGCTTCGAACGTCCTTGGCATCACAGTTAACAATCCCTCATACCCAAACGAACCTACCGTCAGCGTCACGGTCTGTGCTCCAGGCAGCACCACGAACTGCCAAACTATCAACAACATCTTGCTGGATACCGGCAGCTATGGGCTGCGGATCTTCAGCCAGAATCTTTCGAACGTTTCCCTGACGCAGGTAAACGCTGGTTCCGGATCTCTAGCCGAATGCGTCGCATACGAGGATGGCTCTGGGGACTGGGGACCAGTGCAGATAGCAGATGTGGTGTTGGGAGGGGAGACCGCTTCGAATGTACCGATTCAGGTTATCGATGCCACTTATTTTGCTAACGCCATCCCCAACGCATGCAAACCTCCGAACGTGACAAGTCTGGATCAAAGTCCAAGTACATCGGGGTTTAACGGGATTCTGGGAGTAGGTCTCTTCGCCAATGACTGTGGTCCGGGATGCGCCAGTAGTGCTAACAACGGGATATATTATGCATGTAGCGGATCTAGCTGCGCCGGGACTGCCGTGCCTCTAACCAATCAGGTGTATAACCCGGTTGCCCTTCTCACAAAAGACAACAACGGCGTCATTGTGAATCTGCCAAGTGTTCCCTTGGGTGGAGAGTCGTTGGTAACTGGCCAGCTAATCCTTGGAATCGCCACTGAGTCCAACAATTCACCTTCCGGTGTGGTCGCCTATCCTGCCAATAGTAATGGCGAATTCACCACTGTTTTCAACGGTTCAACCCTTTCTGACAGTTTCATCGACAGCGGGTCCAATGGACTTTTTTTCAACGCCCCAGCAAGCCTCTTGCCCCTATGCTCCTCCTCCTCGCTTGGTGACGGCTGGTATTGCGCTCAACCTACACAAACTTTGAACGCCACCACTGAAGGTTACAACAGTTCGCCAAGCAGTTCAGTTTCATTTCAAATCGGGGATGCCTCAAACCTCTTCAGTAATACATCTAATAGCGTATTTGCTGAACTTGGCGGGCCAGCACCAAGTGGAAGCGGGTTTGATTGGGGCCTGCCATTCTTTTTCGGTCGCACTGTCTATGTGGGAATCGGAGGAACTAATTCCACACTGGGAAGCGGTCCCTACTGGGCTTACTGATTGGCTTACCGATATTGCGGCAGTTATTCGCGAGTTGACTGAGCATAATTCTCGCTATTCACATTTTTTGTAAGGCAGATTTAAGCTCATTTAAATTGGCCTACCTGAGGATCGCTTCTATAACATTCATATTTCTCTTCCTTCATTCATGTCTAAAAGATAAGTGATGGTGAAATTAATTTATTTTTGTAAATCCTCACTCTGGTGGGTGGCCCGATGGAATGGTCCACAGTCATATATGTAACCTCTTACGCTTTCTACTCGTCTTAAAATAAAAGAATGAAGAATTCCTAGGAGGTTGAACATGAAGAAAACCATCTGGCTTCTTTTAGTGTTTGCGGGATTAGCCTTGGCTACTGCAAGTGGTACTGCATTTGCTCAAGCTGATCCCGGAGAAGTGAATGCACAAGCACAGGGACAATACTACCACCACAAACATCACCACCATCACAGACATCATTGCTG
>JBEKCL010000255.1:0-4469 GCA_050014895.1 Dehalococcoidia bacterium | reverse complement strand
CAGCCAGAGGTATATGGCAGTGGATAACACATGTTTCTCCGTGGGTATCGATGCCCTCTATCTGGCCCCTCCGTGAATTAATATCTCCAATCACATCACCCATAAATGATGCGGGCGCAACCACTTCCACTTTCATTATAGGTTCCAGTACCACGGACTTCGCCCTGGCTACTGCTTCCTTCAATGCAATGGAACCGGCCATTTTGAATGCCATTTCCGATGAGTCAACCTCGTGCTCGCTTCCATCGAAAACTGTGACTTGGATATCTACAAGGGGATAGCCGCTCCGCCCACCAGTATCTAACGCCTCTCGCACGCCGGCTTCAACTGCCGGGATATACTGCCTGGAGATGTCCCCACCGCGCACTGCATTAATAAACTTAAAACCGCTATTTCGTTCGCCGGGTTCTACCTTCAGCCAGCAATGGCCGTACTGGCCGTGCCCGCCTGTCTGACGGATAAACCGGCCCTCAGCTTCCACTGTCAGGGTTACTGTCTCTTTATAAGCGACCTGCGGCTTTCCGATATTGACCTGAACTCCAAATTCCCTCATCATACGGTCAATCAGTACTTCCAGGTGCAACTCGCCCATTCCGGCAATGATTGTCTGATTAGTTTCCTCATTTGACCTGATTTTAAATGTCGGGTCCTCTTCAGCCAACCTTCCGAGAGCATCGCCCATCTTATCCTGATCGGCCTTACTCTTCGGCTCAATCGCCATTTGAATCACCGTCTCGGGGAACTTGATATCTTCTAATAATATAGGATGCCCGACATCACAAAGGGTATCACCCGTAAAAGTATTCTTTAACCCGAGTGTTGCACCGATGCTGCCCGCATCTACCGCATCAATTTCCTCACGCCTGTTAGCGTGCATTAATAACAATCTGCCAAGACGTTCCCTTGTCCCTCTGCTGGCATTGTATATCTGGGCGCCAACCTTGATCTGGCCCGAATAAACCCTGAAATAAACCAGTCTGCCCACAAATGGGTCTGACACGACCTTAAAGGCCAGTGCAGAAAACGGGGCATCGTCACTTGCGGGGAGTAGTACGTCGCCGCCGTTAGCAGTATCAATAGCTTTCAAGGGCGGTTTATCCAGCGGTGACGGCAGGTAATCTACAACAGCGTCCAATACCAGTTGGATACCTTTGTTCCGTAGTGCGGTTCCGCAGACTACCGGTACAATCCTGTTGGCAACCGTGAGCCGCCTGATCGTCGCCTTGATATCCTCTTCCCCGATCTCGGTATTATCAACATATTTGAGCATGAGCTGGTCATCGTTCTCAGCCAGCCTTTCAATCATCTTATGCCTAGCTTCTGAGGCCTCAGCCTTCAATTCCTCCGGGATGTCCATCTCTTCAGGTTTCTCGGTGACCTCATCCGGAAAAATCCATGCTTTCCTGGTAATTAAATCAACCGCACCGCGGAAAAGACTCTCCTTGCCAATAGGAAGCTGTATGGTAACCGTCTTGGCCTTGAGCCTATCTTCAATCATTTCAATCGTGTGCTCAAAATCTGCGCCGACCCTGTCCATCTTGTTAATAAAACAAATCCTCGGTACGCTGTATTTATCGGCCTGCCGCCATACAGTCTCCGACTGAGCTTCTACACCGGCTACGGCATCCAGCACCACCACTCCGCCGTCGAGCACGCGAAGGCTGCGTTCTACCTCAGCTGTAAAATCAACATGTCCTGGCGTATCTATGATGTTTATGCGGTGGTCATTCCACTGGCATGTAGTTGCGGCCGATGTTATGGTAATACCGCGCTCTCTCTCCTGTACCATCCAGTCCATGACGGCTGTTCCATCATGTACTTCACCCACTTTGTACGTCCTGCCGGTATAGAAAAGTATCCTTTCAGTGGTTGTGGTTTTCCCGGCATCGATGTGGGCGATGATGCCTATATTCCGAATCTTATCAAGCGGATAGGATCTAGTCATTGTATTTCCACCCTGGCCGGATTTCGACCTAGGGTCCTTAATTCCTGTTGTTACCATCTGTAATGTGCAAATGCCTTATTGGCCTCGGCCATCTTATGGGTATCTTGCTTCTTCTTGATCGAGTTACCCTGATTCTGAGCGGCATCCATTAATTCTGCGGCGAGCTTTTCAGCCATCGACCTTCCACCGCGGTCCCTGGCATATGTAATGATCCATTTAGTGGCAAGAAACTCACCACGCTCCGGGCTAACTTCGATCGGCACCTGGTATGTAGCGCCACCCACACGCCGGGACTTGACCTGCAACATGGGTGTTACATTTTTCATTGCCTGCTCGAAAACTGGGAGCGGATCTGATTTCATTTGCTTGTTAATTCGGTCAAACGCGTCATAAACAATGCCCTGGGCAGTTGCCTTTTTGCCCATATACATTATTTTATTAATAAATCTCGCAACAACCGGACTCCCGTATTTAGGATCCGGGTTTACTACGTTGTTTACAAATTTAGCTCGCCTAGACATATTATCTCCCCGTTAGATTTAGCTGGCAGCAGCAGCGGCAGCCTTGGCGCGTTTTGCACCGTATTTACTGCGTCCCTGCTTGCGCTTTTCGACTCCCGCAGCGTCCAGCGTGCCACGTATAATGTGATAACGAACGCCCGGCAGGTCTTTGACTCTGCCACCACGGATCAGGACAACTGAGTGCTCCTGGAGGTTATGACCTTCTCCCGGAATATATGCTGTAACTTCAATGCCGTTTGTAAGCCTGACGCGTGCAATCTTGCGTAATGCCGAGTTAGGTTTCTTGGGGGTCATGGTCTTAACCTGCACGCAAACCCCACGTTTTTGCGGCGAACATACACCTTTCCTTGTTTTGTTCTTCAAGGTATTATGTATCACCTGCAACGCGGGCGCCTTGGTCTTTCGGCCCACCTTGTGGCGACCTTTTCTGACCAGCTGGTTTACTGTCGGCATACTGATATCTTCCTTAAGTTCATTATTCTTTAATTTTCGGCAAATTAAAAAGCCACCCAGTTGTTCCCGGACTCTCCCCGATCTGGCCCACATCCCGGGTCAACCAGCCGGCTTATCTAATATCCAGGCTACAAACAATGCGCCAAATCCAATAATATTAGCGCAAGTTTGCAACAAATGGAAATCTTATCATAGGATTTCAATTCCTGTCAACAACGTGACACGGCTTATCTGGGAAACACTGCGCTATCCTTAAGAAATACCTGATCATAAAATCAACCCGGTTAATCCAAAAGGGCGCTGGTTGTTATCCCTTGATTCCCTTTATACTGGTTCAGTTAGTTTAAAGAATGCGCTTCTACTTCCCCACCGGTAACTCTACAATAAAGGTAGCACCTTTTCCCGGACTGCTTTCCACATTGATCTCGCCCCCATGTTCCCTGATGATTCCATGGCAGATGCTAAGTCCGAGCCCGGTACCTTCACCTACATCTTTTGTAGTATAGAAAGGGTCAAAAACCCTGTTTAATTTTTCCGGAGGTATACCGGGGCCATCATCTCCTATCAGGACTATGACCTTTCCGTCTGCCAGTACGCTGCTTAATGAGAGGTGCCCGCCGCGATGGCTTTTATACATAAAGTATTCCGCATTCAAAACAATATTTAAGAAGGCTTGCTGGAGCTGTGATACATCACCCTGGACGGCCGGGATGTCTTCTGCCAAATTTGTAGCCACCTCGATATTCTCTTTGTTCATCTGGCTATGCCTGAGTCTGAGCACTCCCTCAAGTATGTCATTGATATAGACGGCCTGCTTTTGGGGTTTTTGACCCCTCGCAAAAATCAGGAAGCTCTTGATCACTTCTGCCGCCCGTTTTCCCTCACGGTATATCGCATCCACGTCATTCTTTATTTCCGGTGGAGTATTGGGGTTCTGCTGGAGAAGGTAGGCAAAGCCCATGACGGCTGTAAGCGGGTTATTCACCTCGTGCGCCAGCCCCGCAGCCATCTCACCCAGTGATGCTAGCCGGTCAGTACTGACCAGCCGTTCGGTCATTTTTCTCTGCTGGGTAATATCTCGAACAATACCCAACATCCCCGCTGCTATACCATTTTGGTCGCGCATAATGCTCATCTTCGCTTCAACCCAGGATGTGAACCCGTCAGAATGTTTAAGCCCAAATTCGAAGGTCAATGTGCGAGATGGATCTTCACGTAGAGTCTGCAGCCCATTGAAAAAACGTTTACTATCTTCCTCTGCAACACCAAATATATCAGGCGTCAAAGTGCCCCTCTTGTACATTCCCATGATCTCATCAGCAGAACGCCCCACAAAGTAGCGGATGGACGGGCTAACATATGTTATCTTGCCCTGCATATCGGCTGTCCAGATGACATCAAGGGAATTCTCAGCCAGCAGACGGTATCTCCCCTCACTTTCTTTTAAGGATTGCTCGGCCTGCTTGCTCTCGGTAATGTCCGTTACAAAGTTCAGGGTCGCCGGCCGGCCCTCCCATTGAATAGAACTAGCCCGAAGTTCAAGCCATTTG
>JBEKCL010000254.1:0-4481 GCA_050014895.1 Dehalococcoidia bacterium | reverse complement strand
ACTCCCCGGCTTTCACGCAGTTTCGGATCATAAGCAGCCAGGAAGGTCTCATAGAAATGCACTACCGGGTCTTCTGTTTTCGTGCGTCGTCCGAAGTCTTTCAAGATGCTGGCAAAATCAGCCCGGTTGAGAAGGGAGACGATATCCAGTAAATACGGGCGAATGATGGCGATTTCATCCAGTTCCTCGCTCACATCCGAAAATAACCGTCGCAGGAACTTGTTACCGAATAAAAATTGGTACGCGCCGGTCAGGGTAAAATGTTCCCCTGCGGGCGCGCTCAATTTGGCCGCGAATAACCCGTAGGTCATGGCCTGGGCGTACAGGTCTGCAAATTCTTCGGGTTTTAATGCCGGCAGGAGCAGTTCGCGAAAAGCGTTATAGCGTTCTTCTAGCGCTTTTTGTAAGGACTGATCGCCCGAGTTCAGTGCGGCGATGATCTGGTCGCGGATGAAGTGGGTTACGCTCGCCAGGCGGGTAGCCAGTTCTTTTTGTGTGGTGACAGTCGGAGCTTCGGTGGCGTAGAAATCACGAAAAACTTGTTCAAGAATTTTGATATCTTGTGAATTCCCCACCAATCGATTATTTTTGCCAATTTCCGCAATATGTACCTTCAATCTTTTTTCCCCGTTCACATACCAACGAAATTCCAGATAATCGGTCAGGATCAAATTGTGCAGCGCTTTAAGATAACGCTGCATCTGGTCGGTCTTCTGGACCTTATCCAAATCCACACCGATATCTTTGGTTTCGACATAGCCAAGTGGTACCTTGCCTTTTTCCACCACAAAATCCGGCGCGCCGCATGCAATGTGCTTGGGGTCGTTGGAAGCCTCCGTGCCAGCCAGGAGCGTTTCGATCAGTATCTTTAGTGCGGGACGGTATGTGTACTCGGTGGCAATGCCGTGTCGGTAATCGGCTCCGATGTTGGTAAGATAGGTTTCGAAAGCAGAATTGGACATGGGTGGTTCTCCCCAGGCGGTTGGATGTCTTTATTGTACATCGAAACCGTTAATCCGATTTCTTATCCCTGCAATAATACCTCTGCCCCTTGCTTCCTCCTTTTATCGAAGCCGGGGCGCTTTCATATTTCTTTGCGTCGTTTCTTTGGCTGTATTTACCACTTCTTCTACCACATCTACGCTGAGATCGTGACCCGCCTCACCATGGATCGTGTCCAACGTGATCTTCCCCCTGTTCCCTGCCAATTCTGTGGCGGCTACCACAACGAAAAGTATTGTCCAAAGGCAAAAGAGATGGGGCTATCATAGAATTTAGCTGGAATTTGTATTTTGAAAATCAATAGTTGTTAAATTGTAGAGCTTGAAAAAAGGACTTATCGCAACCGATGTACAAAATGTCCAGAAAACAAGAATGGTAAAAATCGTTAGAGATGGATGGGTTTTTTGATGAGGGAGGTTAAGGGCTGTTGCGCGACGGGCTATTAAGCGCGATAATATTCATAGTAACGGTAGAGAAGTAAATACATCGGTTGGGATTGCATCATGGGGAGCAAAAAGTTGGTGACAACTCTGGTTCTAAACGATGCTCTAAGTTATATAGCCGGAAAGGAAGTGACCACCCCAGACAAGATTACAACCTATGTTTGTAAACCTATTCTATTCAATCTTTTACTAAGCAAGAATTTTGAGGAGAAGAAACATATGAAAAAGCAACTGTTCGTTTTGGCGGCCATGATTGTGGCTGCCTGCTTAGCCCTGGCGGCCAGCGAAACCCCAACTCCTACTGCGGCCCCTGTTACCCAGCCCCCCGCTGATACCGCGACTCAGCCCCCCGCTGATACCGCGACTAAGCCCCCCGCTGATACCACGACTTCGACCCCCACCGGCCCAGTTCTGATCCCCTGGTGGAAACGGATCTTTAAAAGCACCAAGAAGTGATGAGCGAGAGAGACTAACATTCCAGCGCAAAGTTGCAGGTCTTAGTCTCCAAAACAGGTGAAACTGCTGCCAAAATACGCTTCTAGAGTAGATTTTACCCGTATCTTAGTATCAAGTTGTCTGCCATTGGGCTGTAAAATACTAAATAGCCCAGATAGGGACCATATTGGTTGGGGGTGGGGTGAAGGAAATTTGCCTACCGCGCCAGTCCACCCACGAAGTCCCGGTGGGGTCACAAGAAAATCGGAGCGCGTCAGCACCGATACGGACCTCAAAGAGATCCATGACATCTTCAGTTAGATCAAGTCTTTTATATCTTGAAGGATTTATCAAGTAGCTCACCTGATATGAATTTTAATTAATAATCCGTATATAGAGAGTGTGTGATGAGAACTAATACCATCGTATACACTTTTTCCAGCATTTCCAGTACGAAGTTAGTCTATCGCCGCATAAGTCTGCAAAAAATGAGAAGCGATGCCATGGTATATATTTCACATTAGCGATGCTGTATGGCACTTGCGCAGGCAGGTCCACTCAATCTGTTGAACTGGTAAGAGAAATTATGACGGAGCTCCTAAATGAATTCGGACAACTGTTGTCAGATCCGTCTGACGTACAATAGCATTGATGTCGCCAAGTGGCTGGGTGGCACTCCGGGTCTGCCATTGTCAGGACTTTACAATTCCGCAAAGTCTTCGTCTCGAAATAACTTGTTACATTGGCTCGCAAGATATCCATAAAAGCTATCTGCCCCTACATATTTCAAATAGAGTTGGTCTGATTCAAATAATCCCTGTTGTTTTGAGAGCTTTCCTAGCGTGGTTCACTCTCCTGTCGCCTTCAGGAGTTGATCATGACTGTTTAATTTTCGCGAGCTTTTCGGCTGCACTTCTAGGCTTCTCCACTCGGAGGGATAGAAGGCCTTTCCCAGCAAGAAGGAAATCATCCGACGAATGATCGAGTAATGGATTTAGGTTTTATGAGTATGGCAATTCACAGGAAGGACGGCAAAGTTCTGCCGTCCTTTTGAATTATCCTTACCAAACATGTTTGTTCTGCACCTAAATGTTTGTTGCCGAGACCTTATTTTACAAGCACATCTCCTTTCCTCATTATATGATTTCCTGCAGTCAGGATCAAGGAATTGAGTGTGCGCAACGGAAGCCTATCGTAAAACTATATCCGTTGGCGAGGGAGGAGAACTCGTCTGGATTGTTACTGAAGCGGACCGCAACGCGATAGCCAACAAGATTGCCACCATACTCACTGCCCCGCACAACGCGAAATGATCCCGAGGTGGGTCCGGTCGGATTGGAGGATGGAGAAGTGGCGTAATAGGTTGGGCTATACCAGTCACTCACCCAATTCATCACGTTACCAACCATATCGAGCGCTCCGTATGGACTAGCACCCGAAGGATGGCTATTCACCGGACTTGTATCACCTACACAACCGTTGTTGTTATCCTGAGCAAGATTGGTGTTCGCAAGCGAGCATGTCGGGGGATTGTTGCCCCAAGGGAAGGTCCGCCCGTCCGTGCCGCGCGCGGCTTTCTCCCATTCCGCCTCTGTCGGCAGGCGCGACCCAACCCACTGGCAATACTTCTGCGCATCGTACCAAGTTGCCCAATCGACCGGATGATTATCTCTCTTCGGGTCGCCATAGGAAACGGTATCTGGCTTTTTGCAGACTCCGGCTTTCACGCACTTTTCATACATCGCGCCAGTAACGTCGGTTTTGTCGAACAAGTAGGCATCTAGGTAAACGGTGTGTACAGGCTGTTCGTTTGTGAACATGCTGGCCTGGCAAGTGTCTCCGTTGTAAGGTTGCTGGCACTCCGTTAATGCCTGCTGGCCTGTATCACCCATGCTGAAATTTCCTGCCGGTACATAGACCATGACCATATTGTCCACCGGGCGCGTCCAAGTGGAGCCGATCCCCGGCGTGGAAGTAAAAGTCGGTATGTTTGACTTCGGCGCGCAGGCTGATAGAAGCATAGACAATAATATTACGAATACAAATAGGTTCTTGGTAAGTTTATACATGGTGATCCTCCTTCATGATTGGTTCGTTCTGGTGTGATGATTTTGGAAGCCTAATATCGTGCTCAGACCCATAAAGGCTTCCGCTTTGTGGGCGTAGGCTCCGTTTTCCAGAAAGGAGCGAACTTTTTTCCTCTCCAGAATGGAATACCTTATCCACCTTGTAAACAGACTAAGAATTGGGGGGATTTGCCTCAATACAGACGACGTTCTCTTTATTCATCCGGGATGAATAAAAGGTGCAACTATCACCGGGTGGCGAACTCTTTTTTATGCCCATTCTCGTAGTCTATTGATTAAAAAAATCCGCGAAATCCATGACAATATGGATTTCGCTTTTTGTTTCCAGGCCCTCGATGTATTTGGATCCAGAAATGCTACAACCTGGTTCAACTTTTTGATTGCCTTGTTACATTCTAGCGTAACGTTTGTGCAATCAAATGCAGTTTGATAAAAAGTGGCACAAAAAAGGAAGATTTTGGCCCATCCAACGGTCAAAGACGGCCGCCGGGTATTTGGAGCACCTTGCCTGCAA
>JBEKCL010000253.1:0-4498 GCA_050014895.1 Dehalococcoidia bacterium | reverse complement strand
AGCTAGGAATAGTATACCATGAGCACAAGTGTTTGTAAACATACTAATCATTTTTCGTCAGGCGCCCCTTTCATCCTACCCCATAAAGGGGTAGGTTTTCAGGGGCAAGGATCTATAAAAGGATATTGTTGGATTGATGTTCAGGTCTATCCGCAGCCCCTGTCGTTGCCTGCATTTGCGACTGAATAAATGCGGTTTTGTTTTCCATTTCGTAGATGCCCTAAAATGGTATAATCAGGTTGTAGGGGTTCTGGATGATTTCAACGAAGCAGCCTGGTTGACTCGGGGACATGGTGAGCAAGGCGGTGAAGCGCTTTTGGAGATAGAAAAAATTAAGGCGAAAATAAGGGATGGCAACTATCGTTTGACTGTGCATGCCGTTCTGCGGACGAAAGAACGAGGAATAACAACTGCCGACATGGAAGCTGCTATATTTAATGGCGAGATTATCAAGGAATACCCAACCGACAAACCTTTTCCGAGTTGTCTTATTTGTGGCCATACTCCTGACGGATCACCGCTTCATGTTGTATGTTCTCTGGCGCCAGTGAGCGACATAATAACTTTCTATTTTCCAGATGAAAAGTTGTGGATCGATTACAAAACCAGGAGGGATAATGATGAGTGATGCTTATGTTTGCCCGACTTGCGGCGGGGTGTTGGAAGACAGGATGATTCAGATGGACTTTCGGTACAAAGGGAAGCTAATTGTCATCGAGGATATCCCTTCCCAGGTCTGTGTCAAGTGTGGCGAAAAGCTGATAGCTGCCGCCATTTCCAAAGATATTGATAAGATTCTGGCGTCGGACGAAAAACCTGTTCGAAATATGACTGTGCCGGTGTTGCCATACCGCCACATCGCTCAAGCGTAGGTAAGCTGCAATTGGGTGTGTGCAGCGGTAATTGTCCATCAGCGGTGTGTTATGGGGCTTCCGGGCGCAAAAAAGCGCCAAGTTCACAACCTGGCGCTTCGATGACCTTTGACGATTGTGGGCAGTTTTCGTCATGCCCGGGACTAGATACTGCAGCCTTCTTTACAGTGGGCGATTGCCCGTAGCATGTATCTCTTAATCATAGTCTCCCCTCCTTCATGGAAAAACATTGACAATCAGGCTGGTAAATGCCCGTTATCCAAAGTCAACCTATATATTTAAGATTGCCAGGGCAGCGGCCTTGGCCACATCGGCTTGAACCCGACCCGGGTGTATAAGACCGATCATGAGCAGCCAATCTCCTGGTGTGGATGAATTGAAATTCACCACGTTTTATTCATCGTCATCGTCAGCCGGGATTGCCGCCTTGATGATGCGCAAGATCCGGCGCTTGTCTACGGCGGTCATTTTTTTGCCCGAACGGCGAATGACCGATCCGATCTCGTTCCATTCTTTTTCTAATTCGACATCTTCTTTGTTTATTGCAGCCACCTCTGGTGATATTCAATAAAAAGGAGCAATAAATTGAAGGGAAAAATTAAGGTGGGAGAAGGTACATTAATTGGCAATGCAGGAGAATATTATGTTGTTGCTGAATTACTTAGGAGAGGGATTATCGCAGCTCTTGCCCCTCGGAATGCTCCTGCTCTTGATGTGCTTGCTACAAAGGGCAAGATAACTGTAAGAATAAGAGTTAAAACGAAATCCCATGATAATACAGGGTGGCATTACGTTACAAAGAAAAATGGTAGTATATTCCGAAACCTTATCCCACCGCTTCAGAAGCGGGGGCATTAGAGCGGGTAGCCATCTGTGGTAAAACATGGGAAGAGTTTTTAAGACAAGGTGCTACAATTACAGGATTTAAAGAAGGTAAAAAGACATACGTTGAAAAAATACTAATTTTGAAAATCCTGAGGACTACAGTGCGGTAAAATATCTAATCGAAAACCACTGCATTCATGATAAAGAAGTGTTTTGCCATGGTGAGGGATTATGGCATAGAGCAACCGAATTGGGCTAAGGAGCTGCTCATGTTCTTCAAGGATGCTGATGGGTTAGATAGGGTTCGGATTAATGATTTGAATCCTGCGATGCTGCGGCTGGCTACGTCAAAAGGACTTGTGACATTGGCAGGGGAGCTATATTACGGTCATTCTTTTGAGAGCTAAAGTGAGGTGTTAAAAATGACCGAAGAGCTAGAAAACAATATGTTAAGGTGCGATACTTATAAAAGGAGCTGTTGAACATGGGATTTTATCCGGAAAAAGGACAAGAAATTAAAGTGCAAGTTATCAAAGACCCAGATCGACTTTATTCCAGTAAGTTATCAGACATTAATGAGAACTCATTTATTATTGAATTATTTTTAGATCCTGAGGAACAAATTAGTTTAACCCCAAATGAACCCTTAATAGTATATTTCAGTGTTCCAGATCATTATTATCGGTATTATCTTTATGAGTTTGAAGCAACAATTCTTGAATGTCGTAAAAAACGGTTTATAAAGATCACTAGGCCTACAGAAAAAGGGATCATTCGCTTACAAAGAAGAGATTTTTTAAGGTTTTATTGCAATATCAATGCTACTTTTAAATTTATTTCCATAAGTAATGACGATGATAATCAGATCCATAAAGCTAGTATAATTAAAGCTAGCATAATTAATCTTAGTGCCGGCGGGGCTGGTCTAAAATCTAAAAAAGAGATATCTCTCAAAGACGTTATTGAGCTTAAATTTCATTATGCCGAAGACAACATTCGTCCCGTGGATATCACCGCTATCGGGGAAGTTGTCCGCATGGGTCGCTCTAATACCGGCGAATTTACCTTTGACATAAAATTCACCTATATCAATGAAAATGGTCGCCGAATTATTATGGATATTGCCGATAATTATTATAGAAAATTAAGAAAGCGGCTTATCTTTATAACATAAAGGTATTGTGGAAGAAACGGATGAGGAAGGTAAGACTGAGACTAGGATTGTGCCCGACAACGTTAAGGTTGTCGTTCCAATCGATGAAGAATATCTTGAGGCTCAAGATTGGTCGAGACGATCATGGAATGCCTTGGTTGGATGTAAAAGATACGACGTCAGGTTACAGGTATCGAATATTAAGATTGCCACCTATTAATTTGAAAGTTGATCGCTTTACCACAGATGACTACCCGCTCTAATGCCCCCGCTTCTCTGAAACGCCTGCATGGCCAGGAGATTGAGTGATGGCAGGCCGATTATGTCAATATCTGCCTTGCATGTATAATGGATGGTAATGACGGCTAGAATAGCGGAGGTGGACGAGAGATTCATGAGGTGAAAATATGCGGAAATTAAGCGCTCTCGGAGTTGCCTTGCTGTTTTTGCTCTGGGCAGGCGCCTTTCCCACCCAGGCATACGCCTACTTTGGGGAGGACAGCTTTGCTCCTTTTTGGAATCAGGATGTGTCAACCAACCCAGCGCCCGTGGAGCACCCGGTTGGGAACGACGCCCTTAAGGCGGCGCCAGACAAAACCGGGGTTACGCACCTGGTGGCGCCCAGGGAGACGTTATGGTCTCTGGCCCGGTATTATCATGTCGATCTGGCGCAGTTGATAGCTGTCAACGAGATCGGCGACCCCACCCGTCTCAACGTGGGCCGGGAGCTGATCATCCCGGGTGAAGGAGCGCAGCAGCCTGATACCTGCGGCGCGATCTCCAGGAGCTACGGCAGTTCTCCCTTGCCACTGCCGGGAGAGCTAACCCGGCAATCCAGCCCGCAGGTGGACGGATCTTTTCACAACGAGTTGAATATCGCCGGAGTGGTGAGCGGTATTATGAGCGTGGAGTCGGGCGGCAATCCGTACAGTCTCTACGATAACACGATCAAGAAGTCTTACAGCTTCCATAACCTGAACGACTACCTGGCCACCGGGAGGCAACTCCTAGCCGCTGGCGACGACATAGATATGGGCATGATGCAGATCAACTCGGCCAACGGGGTCAGCCTTCATCAGGCAGCGAACCGGGGTTTCGCCATCAATTGGGCGGCCAACTACTTGCAGAACGCCTATATGCAGACGGGTAGCTGGTACACGGCAATCAGGGTATACAACGGGGGGCTGGGCGGTACGAACCTGCCACAGACATATGACTACTTGACGAAGGTTTTGAAGAGGCTACAACAGACCGAGGCATGCCTGCTGTCGTCCGCGGCGACGGAAATAAGCCTGGTAGCATCTCCGATTCGAAGTAGGTGGCTCTGGACCTGTCAAAAAGCCGGATCGATACCGGTGTTTGTGTAGACTGATAGACTCTAGCGCAACAGGAAGCGATCCATCCGTTCTTGTGGGGAACACCCCCCTGGGTGACGGGTAGACGCTGTTTTCTGGCCTGGCTCACTGCACATCATACCTTCCATTCCGGGAGATAGGACTGGGATTGCTTTTCGGAAGATGAGTAGTAAGCCGTCTTCAAGATCAATGACGGGATTTTTTTTGTCGCTATCCAAGTTGCTCCGGCATCAATGCGGAAGAGGCTGGCAGGGTCATCGTTGATGCCGTTGACTCCCGTCTGTGTGGTGAAC
>JBEKCL010000252.1:0-4508 GCA_050014895.1 Dehalococcoidia bacterium | reverse complement strand
CAGGATTTTCAAGGTCACGGCCGTGTCCATGGGAAACCCGCATGCGGTCATCTATGAGAACGCCATTACTGACGATCTGGTGCGGGTGTGGGGAAAGAAAATCGAGAACCATCCTTTCAGCAGTCTCTCACCTCGAAGACCGTCCTGCTTGTCGTTGAACTCTGCTTGTGAGTATCTGAAGTTCCTTGCCCCAGCCCTTGTCGGCTGCGATGTTTGCCAACCCTTCCTGGCTGTCGAAGTTTAGGGCGCCGGGAATCCGCGCGTCCTGAAAGGTGATGCTACCAGAGGATGGACGGATTACGCCGGTGATTAAATTGAAGATAGTTGTTTTGCCTGCGCCGTTGGGACCGATCAGGCTGGCCATGTGGCCTTTCTCGACGGTCATGCTGAAATCACTTAACGCAGCAAGCCCTCCGAAATTCTTACACAGGTCTTTTATCTCAAGAAACATGCTCAGTTATCTCTTACCTGCGACTGGCTGGAACTGCGCCTTGAGTTTAACCATTGTTTTATCTGTGCGGGGACACCGACCAGCCCGTTAGGTGCGAAAAAGAGCACCAGCAGCAGGATCGCACAGAATATGTAAGGTACAAATTCCTTTAAATTACGGAATAACTCAGGTATGAGTACCAGGACACCTGCACCTATAATCGGGCCTGCGAAACTGCCTATGCCACCAACCAGCATATATATTAGCAGGTTAAGGCTGGCTAAGAAGCTGAATGTTGATTGGGCTAATAACATGTAATAATGTGCGTATATGCCGCCGGCCAGCCCGGCAAAAAGACTTCCGATGGCGAATACTTGTATCCTCTGTTGTGTCTCGTTAATGCCGATACTGGACGCAACAGGATGCGATTGCGCCACTGCCTTCCAGGTTAACCCGATGCGGCTGAACTCAAGGCGATGCAGAATAAGCAGGCAAACCGCGCAGAAAACAAGGAAGAAATAGTAATAAGGCAATTTATCAATACCGAAGAGGGGAGGTATCAAATTGAGCCCGGCATAGCCGCCGGTTTGCACCTGGAATATGGAGTTGACCGAAATAATGCCAAGGCCGAAAAACAGAGTCACCATCGAGAAATATATGCCCCGCAACCGGGAAAATGGTATGGCTACTATTAATGCCACCCCGAATGTTACCAGCGCTCCGATAATTATGGTAAACCAGGGGCTCCATCCCAAATATTTTGATAACATGGCCGATGTGTAGGCGCCGATACACATCATGGCCGCATGGCCCATATTTATCTGGCCCGAAAGGGCCACCAGCCGGAGGCTGGAAGTTACCATGATGAAAATGAATACGACGATAAACATATGGAGGTAATATGTTGATGTCATAAACAAGGGAAGTAGCGCCAGAACAATAATCAAGCCTATATAACAGGCAGCCTTAAGGCCTCCCGGTTTTTCCCTAAGCGTTGCAAGCAAATTAGCAAACATAGTCGATCCGTCCCTTAGAATATCTCATAGCCGAAGAGTCCCTTCGGCCTGATCAGCAGTATTATCATAATAATAGCTAGGCCTATCCCGTCTGCTATGGCCCCACTGGTGAATACGGGCAATACACCGTCGATAGCACCTATGACCAGCCCTCCTATGAGCGTGCCCCCAATACTGCCGATACCAGATAAAATAACAACTTCAATGGCTTTGGTAAGCATACTGTCTCCCATATATGGGCTCATACTGAGCAGGGAAGCCATTAGAGCACCGGCCAATGCTGCCATGGCGCACGCCATAGCGATAGCAATACCGGAAATACGGTTTATATCTATGCCCTGCAACGCCGCTCCCTCCCTGTTCTGAGAAACAGCCAGCATTTGCTTTCCGGTTTTTGATTTCCGGATAAATAAGAACATTGACGTTAATAAAATAGCGCCGACTAATACAGTAATCAGCCTCTGATAGCTGATGGAAAAATAATCCGTTTTAAGCATTCCTGATATAAAAGAAGGCAGAGACCGTGTGAACCCGCCCATTGTTACACTCACGGTGGTCTCAAAGATCATTATCATGGCGATCGACATGACCATAACACTGTTCTGGTTCCCGGCGAAAGGCCTGAAGCAAAAGCGTTCGATAGCCAGGCCCAACGCGCCCATTAATACCACCGATAATACAGTTGCCGCCCATAAGTTGATGCCCATTTGTACGGCCAATGCCCAGGTGAGGAAGGCACCCAGCATGTAAATGGCCCCGTGGGCGAAGTTAAAGATGCCCATAATACTGAGAAGTAGGGCGAAGCCCAGCGCCACCAGCAGATACATTGAGGACGTAACCAACCAGTTGATCAGCAGCGATAATATTGTTTCCATATTGTTTCCCACTTATGTTTCAGCAGATTGCCTGCCCTGAGGAGTTAGAGCAGGCAATCTGCATAGCCATTACAATCAATCGATTATGGCCGGTATGGATCTATTGTCATTGAATATTTTATATCACCGTTTTCGCTTGTAAAGAAATCAATCGGGGAATAAACCATGTGCTTGATGCCATAAATCTCTATGCCTCCCATTCTCCCGTTTCCATTACCGGTATCTATAGCATCCATTTCTTCCCAGGTGGCTGCAACCACCTTGGGATCCAGGCTCTGAGCTTTTTCAATGGCCTGTGACAATGTATATACGGTATTGAAACCCATTACCTGTACATTTGCAAGCCTTGGGTACTGTTTCAATGCGAGGGTAAGCAGGTCCTTCTGGGTGGTCGTTGCAGTGGGGATCATATTTATGCGTACGTCCTGACCAAAGAAATTAGTTGCCGCGTCTTTGCCTGATACCTGAATAATATCATCAAGAGGATTAGGGGTGGATAGGAAGACGGGCTTGGTATAACCACCCTCACGCAGGAGCTTAAGCTGGCCGCCCAGCATCTGGATAGATCCATTGCCCAACATGATAGCATCCGGATTTGGGGCCATGAGTTTCTGTACAACAGGTGTGAAATCCACTGAAGGAGGAGGGATACCGATGAGATCGCCCATGATGGTAAAGCCGCGCTTGGTCGCCGCTGCCTTGTATTTGTCCTGGCTAAGCGGTATTGAGCCGTCATCTATGAGTGAACTGGTAAGGGTTTTTACATTGGGATGAAGCTTCTGCAGGACTGCCAGGGAAGCGTCGCTAGAATCGATGCTCCCATTGTTGGCATAAAATTTAAATTTTGTGGTTTTAGGATCATACTCGGCCGGTACGCCGGCGTGATATACTGCCACATAAAGGACTCCTGCAGGTTCAGTGACCGCACTTATCGCCAGCGTCATAAAAGTTGGCACGGTTCCAATGATAAATTTTACCTTTTCCTCAGATATGAGGCTGATAGCGGCGGCGGTGGCACGCTCCGGGTTGAAGTTATTGTCCTGCACACTAAGCTCAATTAAATACTTCTCTCTGTTGACAGTGATGCCGCCCTTGCTGTTAATGTAGTCTGCGGCAAGCCGGTCACCCTGTTCACTCAACTTGAGGTTATCAGAAGATACTCCGGTCAGCGTCTCAATTACACCAATCTTCAGAGTCTTCGCTGCCGTGGACGTGGAAGTCGTGGTAGAAGCCGATTGCGACGCAGGTGCAGCGCATGCCCCCAGCATACCTGCAATCACCATAACGCATAATGTAACCCAAATTACCTTGTTTCTCATTTTTCTCCTATAATAATTATTGCGAAATCGTTTTTTCTTTACCTAGATGGCAATTACGTTTACCTGCTCACCTCCTGCTAACTGTGTATATATACTTCTCCGGATAACTTGACTATAGGAAGTTACCAACCAGCTCTACATAGTTGAAGCCGCTAACTTTTTTACCCATAAATTTTCCAGTAAATGTACAAGCGGCCTCGTATTTATCGTCGCCCTGGGGCGAGACGATTTCCTGGTTTGGCATGCCTTCATAGACCTTCGCCGTCAGCTTCGTGTCTACGCTGGGTATATCTATAATATAGCGCGTCGCGTATTTCTGTTTAGTGACAGGACTGGTCCAATATTCCGATTCTCCTTTCACGATGGGGACCACGTCTGCAAGAGTCAAAGCTCCTTTGGGTGACAGGATTTCAGCGTATGCATTCTCAGTTTTTCCGTCCACGATTGTATCCCAAATGGTGATGCGGTAGCCGTTGTCCACGTTGAAATAGGCGGAGATGAGCTTCTGCTCCGGCTTGACTTCGAGGGGTCCTGCGACGCGGCGCATGAACTCCGGCAACAGCAACTGGTCGGGCGCGGTGGAGAGCTTGGCCGAGCCGAAGTGGATGGTGCAGTAGCCCTTGGAGCCGAAGATGCCCTGCTCCTCGCCGGTCCACAGCGCGATGCGGATGGTGCGCCGCGGCTTCACGTCCAACGCCTTGAGGATGCGCACGGCTTCCATGGCCACGATGGTGCCCGCGCCGTTGTCGGTGGCGCCGGTTCCGGCAATCCAGCTATCGAGATGGCCGCCCACCATGACGACCTGATCCTTCAGATTGGGGTCAGTGCCGGGAATCTCGGCAATCGTGTTGTAGCCGTGCTCGTGCTC
>JBEKCL010000251.1:0-4600 GCA_050014895.1 Dehalococcoidia bacterium | reverse complement strand
CAACAAATTATCAGCCTGCTTTCCGCCAATAATATACGGAAGACGGAAGCCATAGCCTGCGTAAGCGGCGTTCATTCAATTTACAGGGTGGTATACGTGCCTAAGTTGGAAAGGGGTTTGCTGGCGGAAGCCGCCGGCAAGGAGATGGAACGCGTCAGTCCGGTCCCTCTCGAAACCCTTTATACATCGTGGCAGGATGTCAAGATATCCAGCATTGAATCGGCGCTGTGCTTGCTGGGCTTGCCTCATGAGAATGTCGACTCGGTGATGGAAACCCTCACGCTCAGCGGCCTCAGGTTGAAATCGCTGGAGCTTAAGCCGCTGGCCATCGACCGGGTGGTGGATGAACAGACCGCCGTGGTGGTCAATGTCCAGGCCAACGGCTTTGATATCAGCGTGCTTGATTCGGGGATACCCGAGCTCATGCGTAGCCTAACCTTCGCTCAAGCGGACATGAGCGAGCCCGACAAGATATCCACGATCAATGATGAAATTGTGAGGACGGTCAATTTTTATAATTCCAGCCATACCGACCGACAACTGGACAAAAATGCAAAATGCTTCTTGAGCGGTGACCTGAGCGACGGCCTGGCGCGGGTTATTCCGTACAGTGTAAAACCGTTGCCTTCCAGCCTGGTTTATCCGGCCGGGATCGATGAGCGCAGGTTTGCCGCCAATACCGGCATGGCTTTGAAGGGAATGGGTGGTGCAGCGAAGCTGATGAAGGTCAATATCGATGTCATGCCCAGGCTGGCGGCAACTAAACAAACGACCATGAGCAGCAAGCTCCCGTTTTACGCGCTGGCTATTGCTTCAGTGATATTTATTGCCACCTACGTCCTTTATAATTCGATGTTTGCGCAGAATACAAGCCTGCAGATGCTTATCAATGAAAAAACACAGCAGGTCGTGGATACACAGAAGGCTGTCAAAGAGCAGGGCGATAAAGCCGCCCAACTACGCGACCAGTACCAGAAAACACTCAATGCCTTAAAGGCGCCTCTGGATTACCTGGCACAGGAAAGGGCTTATATCAACAGGGACTGGGGGGATTTAATAGCTCCCCTGCCGGGATTCATTTATTTGACATCTGTCCATGACGACGGCAAAACCATAACCATTCAGGGCATGGCCCCTAACGGGGATACGGCGCTCGATTATGCGCGCAATCTCCGGGAGAATGGAAATTACCAGCTGGTAACCGTGAGTTCTATAATCACCATATCGTACAATCAAACGCAATTTCAGATCAACTTGACGCCGCAAAGATAAGCGGCCGAATTTCAAGGGGTTACAAAGGCTACAGATGAACATCCAGGACTTGATAAAGCTGGCAAAAGACGAAAAGGGCTCTGACCTCCATTTGGTAGCAGGCGTACCTCCCATGTTGAGAATTGACGGCGAGTTAAAGCCGTTCCCCGACTTCGGGATCATGACGGGCGAGGATATCGAGCGCCTCTTTCACCAGGTCGCCAATACGCATTTGCGGGATTTATTAAAGACCGAGTTGGAGGTTGATTTTGCGCATGAGCTTCCTGGTGGCGGGCGAGGCCGATGTAACGCCTGCTGGCAGCAGGGCTCGATCAGTTTGGCCATACGTATTTTGTCGGACCATATTCCCAGCGTCGAGGAAATCGGCCTGCCCGATATTGTCAAGGACTTGATAACGCGGCCCAGGGGACTGATACTGGTTACTGGCCCCACCGGTTCAGGTAAAAGCACGACCATAGCGGCCATGTTCAATCACCTGAACCATTCGATGAAGAGGTACGTCGTTACCATCGAAGACCCTATCGAATATATACATCCGGGTATTAAATGCGCATTCTCACAGAGGGAGCTCGACCAGGATACGCATTCGTTCGTTAACGCTTTAAAGTACGTCCTGAGGCAGGACCCGGATGTGATACTGGTAGGTGAAATGAGGGACCTTGAGACAGCCTCCGCCGTCCTGACCGTAGCCGAAACAGGCCACCTGGTGCTGTCCACCGGGCATGCGCCCAGCGCGGCCCAATCTGTTGAGAGGATCGTGGACCTCTTCCCTCCCCATGAGAGGCAAATGGCCCAGTCCAGGCTGGCGTCCACTCTACTGGCGGTGTTTTGCCAGGTTCTGGTTCCTCGTATAGGCGGCGGACGTGTAGCAGCGGTTGAAATCATGCTGGCCAACGCGGCGGTGAAGAACCTTATCAGGGAAGGAAAACCATTCCTGATCCCCAATACCATCCGCACCAGCGCCAATATGGGAATGAAGACGCTGGATGATGCGCTGGTAGACCTCTTCAGGAGAAAGATAATATCCCGGGAAGCGGTGTATGCCTTCTGTCAGGATGCGGACGATATAAACAAAATATTGAGGTCTGAAGGCACGATTAAATGAAGCGGGGTTGTGAAGCATAAAAAGAGAGCGTGGATTAAAGTCCACGCTCTTTCTTTATCCGATTTGCTTTAACTAATTGTTCTCACGGATAGGTTGTCTGGGTTACCTTGCCGGTTGAATCCCAGCTATAGCTTCCATGCGGACTGCCCAGGAAATAGGGGGACAGAATACCTCCGCTATTGGCCGGGGTGGCGGTACCGGCCGCGATGGCGCCTGTGTTGTCATACATGTAGGCTGATACTGCCGTCTGCACATTGGCCAGCTCGGTTGCCCCAGCCTGGGTCTTGCCTTGGCCCATGTACTTGGTAACGTTAAGGATTACCACAGCAGCGAGGACGCCCAGGATGGAAATGACCACCAACAACTCGATTAGCGTAAAACCCTTTTGCGCTGATTTAAATAATTTCATAGTTTACCTCCTAAATTAGCTGCTCAACTAGCCGGATCGACCTGACCGGCTACGTTAATCTACTATCTATTTTTGTCCCACGATCCAATTATACTTCCCACGATCGTAATGTAAATAGCCAATTGGTCACATTTTTATAGTACTAAGGTCACATTTCCTGTAATCCAAGATTGCCCGCGGCATAGTATAATAAGTGAAAATCTGTGTGTCCCGGCATGGGTGCGAATGGAATTAACCGGCAATCGAAACAGCAATTTATATAACGGGCTGGAGAAAGCCATTGAATATGTATGGCTGCTGACGATCTTCCTGGTTCCGCTTGCTTACGATCCCTTTTGCCTCAATCCTTATTATTTTGTTAAATCGCTTGTCCTGGTATTTTTAGTGTGTATGTTACTGGGCCTGGTATTGGCTCAGTGGCTGCTTTCCAAGCATGAAATCAGTTGGAAAGGCCTGCTAAAAAGGGTAAAAGGATCGCCGCTGCAGGTTGCTGTAGTAAGCTTCGGTTTGATATGGATTATATCGACAGTCTGCTCGATCATGCCCTATAAGAGTCTGTGGGGGAACCTGGCCGGCAGCGTGGGACTGCTCCCCAATATATCATGGATCATTTTTTTCCTGATCGTGTCACAGAAAATAAGGTCACGCAAGCAGGTTTACCGTGCTTTGTATGCGCTGGTGATAGCTTCAGCCATAGTTTGTTTGATCGGCATAGTGCAATTTTTCCTTGCTCCCTGGGGTCTACTGGGCGGCAGGGTGGTGTCTATCGATGGCAACCCACTATCGTTAAGCGGCTTCATAGCCATGATCTTGCCGGTCACACTGGCTTTAATCATACTGACCTGGTATGCACCGTTATCCAGAACAGTGAAGTGGATCAGGTTCGTCGGACTGCTGGCGGTATTTGTCCTGCAGATGTGTTGCCTGGCGCTGGCGCAATATTCCATCACCCTGCTGTTATTCATAATAGGCATTTTTACCTTCTTTGTGCTGGTCGGCATTTTCCTGCAAAGAAAGACAACCATGGGTCTCAGTATTTTGTCCCTCCTGTTTATAGTGCTGGTTGCGCTAGTTCTGCTCGGTCAGATGATTATCCCGGAGAACGGTGTTTTACCCGGTGAGAGCCGCACTCAAAATGCCACAATGGCCGAACAGGTAGGGCTGGGAACTTTGCCCATCCGTCTGCAAACATGGCAGTGCGCTGTAGAGGTAATTACTCAATCACCTGAGATCCCTTATCTACAGGATAATTGGCACTTCTTAAGGCCGCTCATCGGATATGGGCCCGAGACCTTCATAGCCATGTCCCAAACCAGGTTTCCCCCCGCCTGGAAAGCTACATATACTTTTGAATCACTGGTAATCTCGCAGCCCGAAAACCATTACCTGTACCTGGCACTGACGTTGGGCATCCTGGGTTTGCTGGCTTTTCTAGTGATTCTGGGCATCTTCTTCTACAAGGGCTTTAAATACCTGCTGCGAAGCAGAGAGAGAAATTCAATCCTGCTTATATCAGCCTTCATCGCCGCCATTGTGCAATACTGTGCGCACGTATTTTTCGACCCTTCGGTCATTACGGCTGAGCTGGTATTCTGGCTGTTTTTGGCATTAACAGTGGCCGAGATTCGAATCCACTCAGAGGGAGAAATTACCCTGCCGAAGCAGCCTGTCGATGTAGAAGAGGAAGGGCAGAACGCTGCGGAAACAGGCCCCGGCCTGATAAAAAAACTCATCTCGATGATCGTAATTATGATATTTATTGCTATTGGAGCCGGCCTTACGGCAACTCCTTTACTGGCAAACACCTATATTCA
>JBEKCL010000250.1:0-5359 GCA_050014895.1 Dehalococcoidia bacterium | reverse complement strand
AGTCCCTGATTAATTTACGGGTCATCTTTTCTTCTGACGTTAACAGGCTATCGATGTTGTAATAATCAACCCCTGTATATTTCATGTCTTTCTCCTCACAATTTAATTCAACATCAAGTCAGCACCAACCCTCACGTGGTAATAGTAAGCTGAACAACTAACTATTTCAATCTATCGATCCATGACATGACATTCAGGATATTCTTTTCATCAGATGACAATTATACAGGCTGGAATTTTACAAACAATAAAGACCTCTAAATGTGTTGACAAACTTAACCATCAACCTATAATATCTGATCAAACGACCGACAAAATATTATATCCAGCTAGCCAGTTAGTATTAATTCTTGTGGTGAAAGGATGGCAATGATATGGACAGCACGATTCCCAGATCAAAGACCGACGATTATGCTGATGACGTTATACAGGAACGCCGGCAATTCTTGGAGGAGAAGACCGGTGTTAAACTGCAGCACGTAAACAAGTATTCCTTTAAGCCTTCTCTATTGCCAGGGAATATTGAGAATTTCATTGGAGTAGCCCAGGTGCCGATCGGGCTGGCAGGGCCACTTCTAATCAACGGGGAATATGCACAGGGTGAATTCTACGTGCCTCTTGCCACAAGCGAGGGTACACTTGTGGCAAGCTATAACCGCGGTATGAAAATAATCAAACTGTGTGGGGGTGTAACCACCACCATCCAGGAAGAGTCTATGCAGCGTGCACCTGTCTTAAGATTAAGGAGCAGGCAGAGGCCACAACCAGCGTGGGCAAGTTAATTACAATTGAGCAGTACCACGCCGGCCGCTTCGTGTACACCCGCTTCGATTACACTACCGGTGACGCTGCCGGCCAGAACATGACGGGCAAGGCCACTTTCATGGCTTGCGAGTGGATCCGAAAGGTCCATCCCGTTGTGAGACGTTACATGATTGATGGCAACTTTTCCACGGATAAGAAGCATTCGACAATTAATGTACTGCGGACACGGGGAAAGCGAGTAACAGCGGAAATTCGCATTCCCGACGCCATCATGCGCGAGCACCTCAATCAGTCATCGCGCCGACTGGAAATCTATCATAACATTGGCTGTCTGGGAGGCTATATATGTGGTGCCAACAATAACGGCAGTCATTCGGCTAACGGAATCACTGCGATTTTCATCGCTACCGGACAGGATGTTGCCAATGTGGCAGAAGGAGCGGCAGCCATAACCTACAGCGAATGCACCAAGGAGAATGATTTTTATTTTTCTATTACGATCCCTGCCCTTATCGTCGCCACGCACGGCGGCGGCACAGGACTGGCCACGCAGCGCGAATGTCTGGAATTGATGGACTGCTATGGAAAAGGCAAAGCTAAGAAATTGGCAGAGATCGTGGCAGCTACAGCTCTAGCTGGGGAACTCTCCCTGATGGGAGCTATGCGCGTGAACAGGGACGGGACAAGCGACTGGATCACCAGCCACGATAAATTGGGCAGGAACCGGTAAATGTATATTTAATGGAGGCGCGATGACAGGGCCAAACACCAGTAAGAAGGGGTATGTTATCTCTGCCGAGGAGTTCAAGAGGCAGATGGACTACATTGACAACATGGAGCCATATCCGCCCAAGGTCTTCTATGAGCGCTTTGTTGAGGTAATCAAGAAAGCCAAACAGGAAGGCGGCATGAGCTGGGGCATATTACATGAGCAAGCAGCCGCAATGTATCCTGACAGGATAGCGGTGAAGTGGGATGACAGGGATGACCCGATAGGACTCTCACAAGTAGTTGTACCGCATATCAAGTACCGTCCGTTCAATGAAGGAGCCAATCGTTACGCCAACTATTTCATAGAGAGCGGCTTCAAGAAGGGAGATATCATATGTATGCTGCTGGCCAACCGAGCAGAGTTGTTGCAACTGCATGTTGCAGCGGCCAAGATAGGTGCCATTTCCTCAATGCTGAACACCGGCTGGCGCGGCAGGACGCTAGCCTACGCTTTGAAGATGAATCCGGTCAGGGCCATTATTATAGGCGAGGAGTATTTGGATTTGTTCGAAGAGGTCAGGTCTGAGATCGAGGGCACAGTGGGGCTGGATATTTATTACCTCGCAGATAAGGGAGCTGTCCCCGGGCCGGAAGTAATGACTGATCTGAAAGAGGCAATAAAATATGCACCCATCGATAATCCGCCCACGACCCCCAAGGTCGGCATCAACGACCCCTGCCACCTAGTCTTCACGTCTGGTACGACAGGGGGCATGCCCAAGGCAGCCATCGTGATGCATAAGACGCTTGTAGAGAACGCACACGCCTTTCAGATGACGATGGATTTGCAGAAAAACGATACCATCTATATACCGCTGCCGTTTTTCCATAATACCGCACTGGTGGCAGGCTGGCCTCCGGCAGTACTGGCGGGTGCTGCCGTTGCGCTGCGGCGGAAATTCAGTGCAACCCATTTCTGGAATGATACGCGCAAATTCCGCGCGACTAAATTTTGCTACGTAGGAGAGCTGTGCCGTTACCTGATGAACCAGCCACCCAGGGAGGGCGACTTGGCTAACCCGGTGGAGGGTATGTTCGGCAACGGGCTACGCCCTGAGATATGGAAAGCCTTCAAACAGCGATTCGATATCCCCTTTGTCAATGAGTTTTATGGTGCAGCGGAGTTACCCAGCGGCTTCGTTAATCAGTATAACTTCGATTGCACTATCGGGCGCGCTGTGAAAACCAATGCTGTGGTTAAGTGCGATATTGAGGAAAATAGCCCCATCCGAAATAAGGACGGCTTCATGGAGAAATGCGACTACGGGGACGTGGGATTGGTGCTTTTCGAAGTTTCCCCCTCCGAGCCTTTGATGGGATACACACGTAAGGAGGAGACCGAAAAGAAGCTGCTGCGTGATGTATTTATTAAGGGAGACTGCTGGTTCAATACCGGCGACCTGATGCGCAATATCGGTTACGGGCACCGTCAGTTTGTCGATAGGCTGGGCGATACCTACCGCTGGCATGGCGAGAATGTTTCAACGACCGAGGTTGAATCAGTATTGGATTCGTTTCCGCAGATATATATGACGACGGTTTATGGTGTTAAAATACCCAACACCGATGGCCGCGCAGGTATGGCCGCCATCGTGCCTCTGCATACTAGGCCGGAAAACTTCGATTTTAAGGCGCTGGTTGAAATGTTACGGCGGGAATTGGCCGAGTTCGCCATCCCCAGGTTCATCCGCCTTAAAGAAGAACTGGATCAGACTCCATCCATGAAAATCAAAAAGGGGCAGTTGGAACAGGAAGGGTACGACATAGAAAAAATCAGCGATCCGGTTTACGTCCTGCTGCCTGGCGCAGTTGAGTATTTGCCACTGACAGAGATCCTTTGGAAAAAGATTGATGCAGGCACCTACAAATTATGAGGGTCTTTAGATGCCGATAAACATAAATAATGGATACATGAGGAAATGCGGACGCAGCAGATACTGCTCAAGGACCGGAAACGGTAAAATCTCTTAGTTCCACTTTTCAAACTAGCATCGTTGTGCTAGAATTCGACTATTCCGACTGAACGTTCGGTCTGTATAATGAGAAAAATACGTACTTTTAGCAACGACACTGAACTGGTTAATGAACGCAGAAACCATATCGTTAAGAAAGCCACGGAGTTAATAGCCAGAAAAGGCTATAACAACATCAATACCAGGGTGCTTGCAATGTCTTTGGGAATGAGCACAGGCGGCTTATATCATTACATAGGTTCAAAAGAAGACATTCTTTATCTAATCATCAATTTCACCTCCGATTTAACTACACAGGCCCTGGCCCGCTCCGTTACTTCGTCGGATGGGCAGGGTGCATCAAGCAGGCTCAGAGCGTCTCTCAAAATCTACCTGGAAACGGTAGAAAATTATCGCGACTTTCATAACTTCGTTAATCACGTAATGCTTTCTCTTTCCGTAAGGGACAGGAAAATAGTCTATGAGGCTGAAAGCCGCGTTGTTGATTATTACGAGAGCCTGCTCCGTTCAGGGATTGAGAGCGGTGAATTTAGAAAGCACGATCCCAAACTGATTGCCCATAATATCGTGGCAATAGCGAACGCATGGGCAAATCGAGGCTGGTATTTAAAAAAGTATTATACATTGGATAAATACACGAACGAGCAGACCGACGCACTTTTGGCACAAATAACCTCACAAGAAAAGAAACCTTCGGGTAACAGTGGATGAGAATTTGAGGAGTTGGAATTCGATTTATTTCACTTTGTGAGCATGGGTATTGGCAGGGTTAATTATTAAATAGCAAGTACTACAAACAAATATAAATAAACATTATTAGGAGGTTACTGTGGCAATAAACAGTAAAGCAACAACCTCTACACTCGGCACTAAAAAACAATATATCGAGAGGCTTGGCAAGATGCGCCGAAATGTTTACTATGACGGACATCTTATTGACCGCACCGACGAACTGCAGATGTGTACCATCAATACCATCGGGTCAACCTATGATTTCGCTCTTGACCCTAAATTTGCAGACCTGGTCACGGCCAAGAGCCACATCACTGGCAAGACCATCAACCGCTTCACTCACATTCACCAGAATAAGGAAGACCTGCATAAGAAACAGGACATGACCCGCGCTCTCTGCCGCGAGGTTGGCGGTTGCATCCAGCGCTGCATGGGCATTGACGGTTCCAACGCCTGCAACGCAATTTCTTTTGAAGCAGACAAGGCAAACAAAGGAGCAACCGAGTATCATAAAAATTTCTTGAAATGGCTTGAGCATTTCCAGAACAAAGATCTCGTCGGATGCTGCGCGCAGACAGACGTGAAGGGCGACAGGATGAAGAGGCCGGCAGAGCAGAAAGATCCTGATCTTTATCTCCATGTAGTGGAAAGGAAAAGCGATGGAATCGTTGTCAGCGGCTGCAAAGTGCACAACTCCGAAGCGTCTGTAGCCGATGAGATAGTGGTCGTTCCCACCCGCGCCCTCATGCCCAACGAGGCGGACTGGGCAGTGGCATTTGCCGTTCCCGGAGATTGGGAAGGAGTCAAACAAGTCGTCACTATTCACAACCTCAGGGAGCGCAAACATTTCAAGAGGGGTTTCATGCCCGGTGCGACAGATTCCTACACTATTTTCGACAAGTGCTTTATACCCTGGGAAAGGGTCTTCCTCTGTGGCGAGCAGCAGCACGGAGCAGTTGGCGCCCTGCTGTTCGCCCTATTCCATCGCCACAGCTATTCCGGATGCAAACCTGCCATCGGCGACGTCTTGCTCGGAACAGTCGCCCTGGCCGCTGAATACAACGGAATCGCCAAGGCCGGCCACGTAAGAGAAAAGCTAGCTGAAATGATCATGGTAG
>JBEKCL010000249.1:0-6925 GCA_050014895.1 Dehalococcoidia bacterium | reverse complement strand
GCTATCTTAAAACCTTCCAATATGTGGGCCCGTTCCTTGGCTTTCTGCAGGTCGAACTTCGTCCTGCGGGTGATGACAACCGTGCGGAAAGCTACGTAGCACTGCAGTGCCTCTTTCAGATTGATAACCCGCGGCATGCCGTCCACCAGCGCCAGCATATTTATAAAGAAAGTGGACTGCATAGACGTGTTCTTGAAGAGGTTGTTCTGCACCTTGGCCGGGTGCGCATCCTTCCTTAAACCAATGACAATGCGCATGCCCTGCCTGTCCGACTCGTCGCGGACATCGCTGATTCCCTCGATGCGCTTGTCCCTGGCCAGCTCAGCTATCTTTTTAACCAGTTCTGACTTAATAGTTTGATAGGGCAGTTCGGTCACCACAAGCTGCATCTTTCCAGACTTGGTCGATTCTTCCACCACCCTAGCACGGATGACAACTTTGCCCTGGCCCGTAGCATAGGCATTTTTAATTCCTTCCACTCCGCAGATTATGCCGGCAGTGGGGAAGTCCGGCCCCTTTACAAACTGCATCAATTCATCAACAGAAGCTTCCGGATTTTCAATTAAATAATGCGTAGCATCACAAATTTCACTCAAGTTGTGCGGGGGAATATTGGTGGCCATGCCAACCGCTATACCGGAAGAGCCGTTTACCAGCAGGCTCGGTAATCTGGCGGGCAGGACCGTGGGCTCTTTGAGACTGTCATCAAAATTGGGCATGAAATCAACCGTGTCTTTATCGATGTCCAATAGCATTTCGTCAGCAATCCTGGCAAGGCGTGCTTCCGTATAACGCATCGCTGCAGGCGGGTCGTCATCCACACTGCCGAAGTTGCCCTGGCCATCAACCAGCGGGTATCGCATGGAGAAGTCCTGTGCCATCCTGACCATGGCATAGTAGACTGACGAATCGCCATGGGGATGATATTTACCGAGGACTTCACCAACGATGCGGGCGCTCTTTTTATACGACGAGTTATGCCTCATACCCAGGTCATTCATCGCAAAAAGTATGCGGCGGTGTACGGGCTTGAGGCCGTCACGTACATCCGGCAAGGCGCGGGAAACGATAACGCTCATGGCGTAATCCAGGTATGAGCGCCTCATTTCCTCTTCTATGCCGATCGGTTTGATTGATAGTCCTAACTCCATGATTACTCCTCGTTTCCAAAGCTGCTGTCCAGGTGCTGTATCTCATCTGGAGATGTATATCCTTCATATATAGAAAAGCCCTCAGGCACTGCCTCGGCTTCTTCTGATTCAGCATAATCCGGCTCTTCCAGGCCATCATCTTCACCGGCACTGTGCCTTAACAAGCTGTCCTTTACATGCGCAGGGTAAGTTTCTGCTATCCTGATGGGGAAAGATAGCTTGCCGCTTTGCGACGGGTGCTGTAGGGTTTCGCGTACTATTACCTTCACTTTATCAGCGTCCATACTGACTATAGCCGCAATGTACTGGTTGCCGCCTTTAATCAGCTTGGCCAATCTCAATCCGTGCTCAGGCTCAACCAGACCCAGGTACTCCCCTTTATAATTCTCTACCGTCACATCCTGGTTCCGGATTTTGAGAAAGACCTGCTCCCCCGGGGCCATCTTAACCAGCACCGACTGCGGGGCCATTTCCAGCAGGTTAACCACCCCTGCTTTACCTATCTCGGCTATAAACGCATTGGGAGGTAACTTGCGCCGCTGCTCATTCTTCGTCACGTGGACACCCTTAAGCAACGCCAGCCTATCAAGATTTTTCTTCGCTATACTGTTTGAGGGCGACAATTCCAGGGCCTTGCTGTACGCTTCTTTGGCTTTCTTGTATTCGCCGAGCTCAATATGGGCACGCCCAAGGCGGTTGTACGCATCAACATCATTGGGGAAAACTTCAACTATGCTCTGGTTAGCTGCAACAGCCTCCTGCCAGCGGTTTTCCTGGGCCAGCTTGATTGCTTCCTGTATCCGTGTTCGCCAATTCCTGGCTTTCTCTTCTTCTCTCTCTGGCATGCTATTGGTCCCTCGCAAGGTCCAAAACAAATATACCACGTGTAAACATTTTATTTAATACTAAAACGACCGCAAAGGCAAATCGGTCCCCGGACCTCCGATGTCGCAGCATTTGTGATTTTAGTCGTTTAGTTTACCTCCCTTGCCTGTTATTATATTGTCTAATTGAGTTAAGGTGGCGTGATTTGACACCACTTTTCAAGCGGTGCTAAATTACCACGTAGCTTAAATTAAGTCAACAAGAAGGTGCGCTAATGAAAGATCAGGTTCAGGAAGTACTGAATGTAATCAGGCCCAGTTTGCAGGCCGACGGCGGCGATGTCGAGTTGGTTGATGTTAAAGATGGGATAGTCAGCGTTAAGCTGAAGGGCGCCTGCGCCGGTTGCCCCATGTCAACCATGACATTAAAGAAAGGTATAGAACGCTTCTTAAAGGAGAAAATCTCCGCCGTCAAAGAAGTAGTGGCTGTTTAAAACCGCTAAGCCTTATCGAGCTCGAAGGCCTTATGTAAGGCCTTCACAGCTTCTTTTACTTTGTCTTCAGCGATTATACACGTGATACGTATCTCAGACGTGGTAATCAGTTGAATGTTTATGCTTTGAGTAGACAGCGTCTGGAACATCTTGGCCGCATAACCGGGCGTATTTTGCATGCCTGTCCCTATTATGGATACTTTGCCCAGCTTTGAATCGCTCAGGCATTCCTTAGCATTTATCTCTTTGGCCACGGGCTTAATAATCTCCATGGCCTTCGTTACATCATTTTTAATAATTGTAAAGGTCAGATCAGTAATATTATTTGCACTGGCGTTCTGAACGATCGTATCTACGCTAATGCCTGCTTTGGCCAGGGGCATAAAAATAGCAGCGGCGATACCCGGACGGTCGGGGACCCCGGTGATCGTGATTTTTGCCACGTCCATATCGTGCGCAATACCTCGAACTTTGTTTCTGGCTTCCATGTTTTCTCCTCCATGAATAATCGTGCCGGGCTTGTTGACCATGCTGGATGCTACCAGGATAGGCATATTATATACCTGGCCCAGCTCGACTGAGCGATGGTGCATTACTCTGGCGCCCGAAGTGGCCATTTCCAACATTTCTTCATATCCTATTTCGTCAAGTTTGCGTGCTTCGGGCACAACCCTGGGATCTGCAGTGTAAACACCCTCGACATCGGTATAAATCTCACAAATCTTGGCCTTGAGGCTGGCCGCCAATGCCACTGCAGTGGTATCGGAACCGCCCCTGCCTAAAGTTGCTATATCATTTTCCGCCGTCAGTCCCTGAAACCCGGCGACGATCACGATGTTGCCCTTATCCAATTCCTTAATAATGCGCTTGGGCTCAATCCCTGTTATCCTGGCCTGGCTAAAACTCGAATCGGTCGAAATCCCCGCCTGCGGCCCGCTCAGTGCAACTGCCCGGAAGCCGGCGGCATGCAATGCCATCGCCAGCAGAGTGCTGGATACAATTTCTCCGGTGGACAGCAGTAAATCCATTTCACGCGGTTCCGGACTGGGGTTGATCTGGTTGGCTAACTCAATCAGGTCGTCTGTTGTATCACCCATGGCTGATACAACCACCACCACTTTATTACCTTTTTTATAGGATTCTGAGACTCTCCGGGCGATATTACGTATTTTTTCCGCATTCGCCACGGAGCTCCCGCCATACTTTTGTACTACTATTGCCATAATTATTGCCGCCTGTTTTAGCTAAATTCAGCCTCGAATGAAACGGTCCATTATTTTATAACCGGGCTCGACTGAAAGACCGGTCTTGCTAGCTTCCGGTTCGGTAAACCTTAGCCCGCCTTTACCTTTGACTCCCTTTCCCCAGATGAGGAACGGCACCGGCTCCGCGCAGTGAGTTTTTAGTTTGATCGGCGTCGGGTGGTCCGGCATTACCAGCACTTTCAGATCATCCCCTTTCCATGCGAGGAGTCTGCGGATCACCTCGCTATCGATATTTTCGATGGCCGCTATCTTGTCCTGGATGGCACCCCGATGGCCCATTTCATCAGGCGCCTCTATATGTATTACCACCAGGTCCCTTTTTTCCAACGCCTCCAGAGCACCTTCTGCCTGGGCTGCATAGTCGTTATCCAGTCCGTCGGTAACTCCCTCAATACTGAGATTTTCCATGTCCGCCATGTCGGCCAGCCCGCGCAGCAGGTCGACCGGGGAAGTCATGGCCGCCTTCAAACCATACTCTTTTTCGAATGGGGGCATATCCGGTAGCCGGCCGCTACTCCAGAACAGCCAGATTGTTGTTGCGGGCAACTTGCCATTCCTTCGTCTATCGGCATTCACAGGATGGTTTACGAGGACGGACTCCGACCTTGTCATCAGGTCCCTTAAAAGCGCACTACCTGCGCCGTGAGGCAGAAAATCTCCCACCTGCCGGTCGGTAATATCATGCGGTGGGGTGCAGACCGCCTTCAGTGTTTCCTCAAGCACGGTCACCAGATTGCAGCGGAACGTCACTTCCCCCTTGCCCACGGGTACTCCCATGGCTCGGGCTTCAATACCACTCCTTCCTTTATAATAGGTCACCGGGTTATACCCCAGCACCGACATGCAGGCACAGGCGCTGCTCGGTTCCATGCCCGGAGGGACGGTCAGGGCCATGCCCAAGCAGCCGCTTCTGGCCATACTATCCAGGTTGGGTGTCCCAGCCAATTCAAGGCATGTCCGGTTGTCCCTTTCGGGAAGAGGCCAACCGGAGGCGCCGTCCATGATGACCACACAATATTTCATAGTAGATTAGTTTACAATTGTTGCCGTAAAAGATAAAGCCGATTATAATTATAACCTCGTGCGGGGAGTAGCGCAGTTGGCTAGCGCGCAGCGTTCGGGACGCTGAGGTCGGAGGTTCGAATCCTCTCTCCCCGACCAGTTTTCATTTAATGGGTTGGGGATCGTTCTGCCGATGGATAAAATAATTCAGCTCGAAGAGGCTAGGGCCACGGCAAACTACCACTCTATCCCCGGCCTGCTATTTTAGTGATTTCTTGGCTTCATCCCACAGTTTGTCCATTTGGGCCAGTGAGAGGCTCTTCAAATCAACTTTATTCTTGCGGCAATCTTCTTCAATATATTTGAAGCGTTGTGTAAACCGCGCATTGGCCTGTCTGAGAGCAGATTCCACATCTATATCCATCCGGCGGCCTACGTTTGCCAGGGTGAGCAGTATATCGCCAAATTCTCTTATTTTATCCTCGTGGTCAACGGCTTCTTTGAGCTCCTCAACTTCTTCTACCAGCTTTTCTATTATGTCGTCCACTTTATCCCAATCGAATCCGACCGATGCAGCTCTGCGCTGGATCGACTGGCTGTAGGCCAACGCCGGTAACTCCCTTGGGACACCGGACAATAATGAATGATTGCCTGGTTTTTCTTTTTCCTTGAGTTCCTCCCAGTTGACCGATACTTCATCCGCATCCTTTACCTCGGTGCCCCCGAAGACATGAGGATGGCGGTAAATCAGCTTAGTATTTATCTTGCGCAGTACATCTTCGAGCGTAAATTCCCCCGATTCCTCCGCAATCTGCGAATGTAACATGATTTGCAGCCACAGGTCACCGAGTTCTTCGCTCAGGGCCGGCATATCCAGATCCTCCAGGGTCTCCAGGACTTCATAGCATTCTTCAACCAGGTACTGTTTCAATGACGAATGCGTCTGTTTCTTGTCCCATGGGCAGCCGCCCGGCCCGCGTAATTGTTGAATTATTTTTCTGAACGTCTCGAATTTGCCGAGTTCTTCTTCGCTGAATTGACCGCTTACCTTATTCATCCATATACCTTCTATATATAAGACAATTTATCACTCATTATAAATAAACCGGGGTCAACCGGTACTGTGCTGGTTGACCCCGTATATATCAATTCTTTCTGTTAATCCTTATTTATACGGCAGGTTTAGTTTCTCCTGGCACCGAAGATCATTAAAACGAAATAGAGTAATTGTGCAACTGCCTGCAACATAGCTGCAACATAGGTCAGGGCCGCTGCGGATAGGACAGCGCTGGCCCCGTCATACTCCTGCCCCACAAGCAGACCAGTTTGCTTTATCATAGTTCTCGCCCGGCTGCTGGCATTGAACTCAACGGGGAGCGTTATCAGGGTGAATAACACTGCCGCCGCAAAGAGCAGTACACCCACAGTCGCTATTAAAGTGCCGAATTCAGCCATGGCCTGAGATAACCCCATAAGGAGTACCCCGACGATAATTAGTATCCATCCAAACGTGCTACCGATGTTGGCGGCAGGGACCAGGGCGGAACGGATGCCCATGAATCCATACTTAGTCTGGTGCTGCACGGCATGGCCTACCTCGTGCGCCGCAATGCCAATGGCTGCAACCGAAGCCGTATTAGCAACATCCGGCGATAGCCTCAGGACTTTTTTTGTAGGGTCATAATGGTCGGTCAGCTTGCCTTGAACGACTTCTATCGGCACGTTGCCAAGTCCGTTATCCTTGAGAAGTTGGGACGCTGCCTGTGCGCCGGTAATCCCTCGCTGGTTATAGACCTTGGAAAATTTCTTATATGTCGAGTTTACCTTTATCTGGGCATAAATCATGAATATAAGGGCGGGCGCCATTATTATCAGGTAAAGTAACATTGCTTATACTCCTGGGGGAATAAATCGTACTTTATAAGTTTATTTCGCTACGTTCTTTAAGTCAAAATGCTGCCGATAAAATCGCGATGACCTGCCATAAAATCGCCCGCAGACATTTCCCTCTTCCCCTCCAGCTGCACTATATTCAAGCCAAGCAGTCCGTCCGCCGTCTGCACAGCTGCCCTGGCTTCGCCTGTGCGGGGTAAAACCACCTCCCCAACCTTTCCAGCTTTAACCTCATTAAGCGGCACAGCTTTTATTATCTTTAGCCGCACACCCTTCCAGCCAGTAAAACATCCGGG
>JBEKCL010000248.1:0-4679 GCA_050014895.1 Dehalococcoidia bacterium | reverse complement strand
AGGCGTGCTGAATAGTTAAGAATGGTTGAACTAAAGTTCCAGAATTACTATCACTTCCTGACGGCGATACATAATAAGAACTACCAACAGTACTTTGTGTCGGGGTTACTGTCCCAGATGTTTCCGTGTAAGAAGTAGAATAAGCAACACTAGAACCTCCTATTGCCTCGCTAAATGCCGTAAAATACGAGGCTCTAGCATGCTAGTCTTATTCCAGAGTAAGATGACGTCGGCTTGAGAGAGGTCAACAACTCGTTGATCAACAAGATGAATGTTGTTGGATCGCCCGATATAGTTGAACTGAGATGCCGGTGGGACCAGGGTTTTTAAGTCCGCACTCAAGAATTCTTTGGATACTGGAATTGAAACCTCCACTTGCGAAAATTCGGATTGAGGAAGATACCATGACGCCCGGTTTACTAAGTCAGCCAGAGTTGCTGCATCGCTGACTACCGGATAGTAGATAACACATCTTACAACCTTAGCAGCGTCCCCACCCATTAACTTCAATAACTGTATGGCACCGCAATAAGCATAGGCTACCGCTTTTCGCACATAGATTTTAGATCGATGCCTTGGGGCAGTTGCTATGCTCATTATCATAAGCCTCCCTCTGTACACTTTAACCTTTTGAGTAGCTCTGCCAGCTTAAAGTCCTGCTCATCATCTATATCTACAGCCTCAAACCTATCCATTTCAAACATCTGCGGCCTAAGTCCGATTCGCCTTTTCCCACTTTGATTGAAGGACGCCCTGGAAAAGATATAGATGTTGGAGTTTTCTTCGTAGATAGGTTGGAGATCCTGCGTTCGGAGCAGTTCTTTCAGATTGTGATTAACCGGCTGCCCGTCCTGCCAGTAGAGGCGAACCTGACGACGCGTTACAGAGAAAAGTGAATCATATGTATCTAACCTCGCGAAATAGCGTTCAATGGCCCTATTTATGGTCGCCGTAGTTAATAGGGGATTTGTGCTGTGTGTCTGTAAAAAATACTCGCCCTCAATCTGCGAGATATCATAGGCAATGATACTATTCATAGATACAAAATCCCCTCTGATTACCTCTGGCCGCTCTATGATGCTCACCCGGTCGAAATTCCGTAATGCATCTTCGGAAATTATCTGACTGTCTGTATCAATAATTATATTGGTTATATATTTACTGCCCCTCAAACTCATGAGTATCCAATGAAACAAGGGACGTCCGCAGAAGGATCTCATATTTTTGCCAGGTATGCGCTCACTGTGATCTTTCTGTGGCACTAATGCCGTTACCTTAAATTCCCTATCCATATATCATCATGCCTAAATGTTATATAAATATTACACAATATGTCATGGTTTAATTGTGAATCACCAGCAGGCAGGACATCTAAGCAACCGACATGAAAAAGCTTAGTTTAATCCAGATCACTTCTGCACCATTGCTTTAATCAATTATTGCCTTCCTTATATCGCCATTTCCCCACAAAGTATCCTAATCCTGTTGATGCAGCGCTTACTAAAATCACGATTATCTGAGCCAAATTTGCCGGTTTGTATAGCTTCTTTAACCTTTGTGGCAATGATATAGTCAAGAGGCTGCGAAGGAAGAGATCCTCAGTAGCAAGGGGATTATCCGCATAGCGGGAAGCCACCTTGGCCATCACGCTTTTCATAATGCCTTCCCTATAGCATCGGTTAAGCGTATATTTCAATGTAGCGCGTTCAGCTGTAACTTTATGGTGTGCAATAGCCTGTGGTTCATACACGATTGATGCCCCAGGTATCTTGTACTTGATCCTGAGACAAAGTTCAGCTTCTTCCCCTCCGGGGTGCTTAGAAGTTTTTCCGCATGGATCATTCCTATTGGGACCAAGAGCGGTCTCCCAACCTCCTATTGTTGCGAATACTTCCTTTCTAAAGGCCGCATTACATGATACGACGTTCCTGATCTCGTTATTTGCCTGGAGAATCAACTTTTTATGGGCGGTACAACCAATAGTAAAGTCAAATTCTTCGGGAAACCAATAGGGAGCTTCAACATTTGGCCATGTGGGCACAACCTGCCCGCTCACAGCCATAATTTCGCCGTGTTCAAAGGGTCGGACCAGATTTTCAAGCCAGTCCGGTTCCGCTATAATGTCGTCATCCGCAAAGGCTAAAATGTTCCCCGTTGCGGCCCGAATGCCAACATTTCTGGTCTCAGATGCTCCCCCGGGGCCAGTATTGAGGGTAATCTTTACTTGAGAATTCCGAGCCGGGGTTCTTGCCTTTTCATCAGCGACGCCTGATTTTGAATTGTGCACCAATGCTTGAAGATTTCCAAAAAGCTCTTTGTTGTTGTCGATAGCCAAAATGACCTCTTGTGCCTTCAATGTCTGGTTGAGAATCGAATTGACGACCGCATGGATGTCATCGAGGCGTTCCATCGTATAGGCACATATAATAACGGAGATCTCCGGATCCTCTTTAGCCACTATTTCTTGCAACGTTCTTTAAGAATTTTGAATAGCTAGCATGCCTCGTTCATTGGTCTCAGGGAATTTTTTCCTGAAAATAATTCTGAGGATTTTCCAGCCGTCCCTGAAGGTTCTTAGCTTTCCCACCCCGCTCATTCTTTGGTGTTCAAAACTTGGCACTTCCTTTGCCTTTAATTTCGCTTTGCCTATCTCAATGTTCATCTCAATTTCCATGTCGAAGCCGTCAGACCGGATGGGGAGTGTCTTGAAGATGTTTTTCCATGTTGCGTTATATCCATAAGTAAGGTCTGTGTACTTTGTGCCATAAAACATGTTAGCCAGAAAGACAAAGAACTTATTTGCCCACCATCTGTGAAGTGGCATATCCGAAGTACCACCGCCGTCAAGAAAACGCGAGCCCTTTACATAATCGTAGCCACTCAGTAATGGCTCAACAAATCTTGGTATTTCTTCCGGGTCCATGGAGCCATCGGCATCAAGGGTAATAATGATATCTCCGTTTGCCTCGCCAAAACCGCATCTTATGGCATCGCCTTTTCCTTTCTTATTTTGATATATAATTCTAGCTTTCGGGCACAACTGCCTGGCGGTTTCAATTGTACCGTCCGTAGAGTGTCCGTCCACAATGAGAATTTCATCGACAACTGGGGGAATCTTGGGCAATACATATTGAAGATTATTCACTTCGTTCAATGTTAGAACCAGGGCGGTTATCCTCGGAAAAGAATTCAAATTACCTCCAAATACTTTGCTGCTTAGCTACGGCAACACGAATTATTCAAGCGCATGCTTTGTGATTTCTAGCCCCTAATCGTCCTTTATTTTATAAGACATTCACCCTTTACTACCAGCAAATTCCCTCGTATATCTTAGCCTCTCTGGCCTTGAGCACCCTTCTACCATCTATGACTATCTTGCCGCGGTAATCCAGCGTGTTGAACTCATCCCATTCAGTTAATATCATTACGGCGTCTGCCATTAGAACCTCATCAGCCGTGGCATATTTTACCGAGTCGGGGAATATTTTCCGAAAATTCGGCATTGCCTGGGGATCATAAGCGGTAACTCTGGCTCCCTCTTCTTGCAGGGCACGAATTATTTCGATGGCCTTCGATTTCCTGACGTCATCGGTATCCGCTTTAAAGGCTAATCCCAGTATGCCAATCGTCGCGCCTTTCAATACCGGGATATGCTTTTTAAGTATGGCCAACATCCTCATGGGTTGATTATGGTTCAGCCTCTGGACCTCCTCCAGGATCCGCGCACGGTAATTGGTATCCTTTGCACTTGATATTAATGCCGATAAATCCTTGGGCAGACAGAAACCGCCGAATCCTATCCCGGCATTTAGGTAGTCTTTACCGATGCGAGAGTCTAAGCCCATCCCTTTAGCCACCTCATAAACATCCATGCCAAGGCTCTTGCATATATTGCCTATTTCGTTAATAAAGGAAACCCGGGTTGCCAGGTAGGCGTTGGATGCCTGCTTTATCATTTCAGCGGTGCTAAAGTCAGTTCTCATAATGGGCGCTTTGTAATCTTTATAGACCTCAGCAAGCATGTCGCCCCATTTTTCATTTTTCTCGCCGATGACAATCCGGCTGGGTTTCATAAAATCCTCGACCGCAGTTCCTTCCCGTAAAAACTCCGGGTTTACACAGATCCCCACATAGTCATTATGGTTTAAAATCGGTACGATAACTTGCTCGGTGGTGCCGGGGACAACGGTACTTCTTACCACGACAAGGTGATCGCTTTTCTTTTCTTTCAGCACTGCTCTCAATTGCTTAGCAGGCTCTTCCAGGAAGAAGAGATCAATGGAGCCATCCGCTTTTGGTGGAGTACCTCCGCAAAGAAAGGTGATATCCGTGTCTAAAGCCTGCCTGTGGTCCGTTGTAGCAAATAAATTAACATCCTTTAATGCAGAGCTCAAGCCCTCTTCATAGATGGGGCAGGTACCGTCGTTTATTTTTCGTACTTTCTCCGGATCGATATCTATGCCGATAACTTTGTGGCCTTTTAACGCGAAGCCAACCGCCGTTGTGAGGCCTACAACCCCTAATCCGATTACGCTTATTGTCTTTTTCCCATTTTTCTTGGACATTGTTCGCCGCGCTCCCCTTTGCTCAGGTCTATATATAGTAAAGATGTTATATTTTTGTTATGCGTCTATCGCCTGTGCAAATCTAAGACTTTAAGATTACAGTATAGCCCAGTC
>JBEKCL010000247.1:0-4772 GCA_050014895.1 Dehalococcoidia bacterium | reverse complement strand
CAATCTGCCGATGCGCCGATTGTGACCCCTGAGTTTGCTGTTCCAGTTGAGGAAACAATTTTCTCTAAATATGGATAGTTAGCGCCGCTACTAGGTGTCATGCTGAAACCGTTAGTCGGCGCGCTCTGGCCGCCATTGTCATCCATTATGCTTCCAACCAAAAGCTCATTAGCTTGCGTTGTGGCAGCGGTTGTTCCAGTATCACCCGAACTGCTGGCTCCACCAAAATCATCATGGCAGGAGTTACCTGTACCTGAAGGCCCTGATAAACATGACGCATACTTTCATAAAAGCATCCCTGCACCCAACAAATTAACACTAATTGGCGCCCGTGTCCGTGGTAAAAGTCATAAACATGCCAGCACAAATTGCGATGATTGGTTTGAATTTGATGTTGCTCAAGATTGGACAATCATGGCCGTTGCTGATGGCGTGGGCTCCCGAAAGCTTTCGCGAGTCGGTGCAAAGGAAGCGTGCTGCTGCGCCGTAAAAACACTTAAAGAGGACTTACAGCAAGTAACGCTGGGAGAAAGGACAAATAGAAAGCATTTTAGAGGACGCGGGAACGATGGCAGGTTTTCCGATACGGATATGGACCAGGTCGAGCAGGCGCTTATCCGTGCTTTGGACGCAGCATACCATGCGCTCGAAGAAGCAAGGGATGCACGCAAAGATAAGCAGGAATATATTGATTTATTAGGACAAAATCCCGAGGTCAGCGATTTTTCCACAACTCTGTTACTCGCTGTTCATAATTGCTTCGTATTAGAAGATAAAACTTACGACTTTATTATGTCACTTCAAGTTGGCGATGGAATGATTGCCGCAGTGAATATAGATAATAAACTCATGATGCTTGGTAAACCCGACAGCGGGGAATTTGCAGGGCAGACTATTCCCATCAATAACATTAAAATCAGGGATGACAAGGAAAAAAGACGGAGGGTTTTTTCAACTGTGCAAAGGCTGAAAGCAGTAATGCTGATGACCGATGGCGTGGCTGATGATTATTTTCCTAACGATCCGGGAATGCTTAGACTATATGAAGACCTGGTGAAACAAGAGATCATTACTCCTGCTGCAAATAGTGATCAAGCTGCCAGGCCGGAAATTGAGCAGCCGATTTCAGCCGAGGAAAAATTTAGAAGGTGGCTCGATAGCTACTATGTGAAGGGGTCTTTTGACGACAGAACATTAGTCGTCTTATTCAGGGAGGATAACCTTTGACCATTGCGATTGCCACCTTGTCTGATGGCACATCCATACGATACATCCCGGAAGTTATTGGTGAAGGCGCCGAGAAGACTGTTTACTTTACTGAGGACAGGTCATCGGTTATATGCTTATATAAAAAGCCAAAGGAAGATTCAGCCTTACGCAGGAAAAGACTGGACGCCATACTGGGGAGGTTTAATCCTACTATTGGAGACAAGAATGCCAGATATTGGAAAGAGCTTTTTTGTTGGCCGATAGGTATTGTTGAAAAACCCAGCATCGGCATCGTGTGCCCATCCTACCCTAAGAATTATTTTTTTAGCGCCGGCGTCTTAAAAGGCAAGGAAAAGCAGGGTCTGTGGTATTTCGGGGAAAAAGCCAGTAAGCTACTTGATCCCTCTGAAAAAGGTACGTGGCGGGATTTCTTCGCAGGGTGCATCGTGTTGGCACGCGCAGTCGGCCGTATGCACAGAGCTGGGCTGGCACACTCCGACCTATCCTATAAAAACGTCCTGCTGGATCCAGTCATACGCAGGTCAGCAGTCGTAATTGATATTGATGCTCTGGTAGTCCCAGGGATATTTACACCAAGGGTACTGGGTACCAAGGGCTATATTGCCCCCGAAGTTATGGAGACTATGAATCTCCCTTTTGAGGACCCCAAGCGAAAACTTCCCTGCATACATACGGATAGGCATGCGCTTCCAACTCTTATTTATCAATACCTGCTGCGCAGGCATCCTTTAGAGGGCCCCAGAGTAAATAGTAAGGACCCCGACGAGGATGAGCAATTGTCTCAGGGGAAAAAGGCTCTCTTTATAGAAAACCCGTCGGATAAATCGAACAGGCCAAATGATATTAAAGTGCCATTCACAATCTTAGGAAACCAACTGAGTGACCTTTTTCTCAAGGCTTTTGTAGACGGCCTTCATGATCCGGATAAAAGGCCGACGGCAACCCAATGGGAAAGCGCACTGCTCAAGACCTGGGATAGGATAATTCCCTGTTCCAATACCAGTTGCCCGAATAAATTCTTCGTGCTCAGCGATACTCATAATATCCGCTGCCCATTTTGCGGTACAAAGCCGGCGGGGCCGATTCCAATACTTGACCTGTATAAAGAAACACGTCCGGGTCAGTGGCAGCCTGATGGTGAGCTTGTCATTCACGCCAAAACTGCATTATGTATGTGGCACGTATATGACAACGTCCAACCCGGCCCCGATGTCGATAAAACAATCCAGGCGTACTGTGCCTTCAAAGGTGGACAATGGCTGTTGATAAATCAAAAACTAACCGGCTTAATCTCACCCGGAGGAAACGGTGTGCCACCGGATAAGGCAGTGGCTTTGATCAATGGCGCCCGGATACGCCTCTCCAAAGAACCCCACGGCAGGATGGCCGAAGTTAAGCTCATCAAGATATAGCTAAATCAAACATCTTAAGACAAAAGATCAGCCTGAAACCACAGGCCCCCGATCTATGAAGAATGCGGCATACTACTTGTGCAGTAGTCCTTCGAGGAAACTCCATATCTCAGATATGTGAGTGAGCACGAAGATTATAAGGATTATGCCGACGATTGAAAGAAGACATCCGAACCATTTCATAACTAATATACCCGGCTTTTAATTTAACTGATTTAAGCTTAATTATATAGATAAACCGTCAAAGCGTAAAAACTTCCGGCCTCTTTCATTCCGGATTTAATTTACAATTCCTCCCCCCACGACCGTATCCTTATCATAAAACACGATAGCCTGACCCGGCGCAGCGCATATCTGCGGCTCCTTATACTCAACTAAAACTTTGCCATTTTCTTGAGGGGAAATCATGGCATCATAGCCCTGGTGGGCATTCCGTATCCTCGCTTTTACCTCCATCGGTGCATCCAGGCATTCAATGGCTATCCAGTTTAGATCAACTACAGTCTGTGAGCCGGTATACAGCTCCTCTTTATCGCCGACAATGACTGCATTCTTTTCCGCCTTGATACCAAGCACATACAACGGTTCCTTGCTGGCTAACCTGAGGCCCTTTCGCTGTCCGATTGTGAAATGTTCGATGCCATTATGCTTTCCAAGCACGTTGCCCTTTTTATCCACAATCGAACCTGCCAATGGCGGCGTTTTGAACAGCGAAGTGTAGCTGCCGCACACGAAGTTCTGGCTTTCCTCTTTTTCTTCCATCCCCAGTTGTAGGCGGGCACTCATCTTGCGCACATCGTCCTTATAAAGCTCTCCCAACGGAAAAAGCGTGCGGCTTAGTTGCTTTTGCGACAAGTCGAACAGAAAATAGGACTGGTCTTTCTTCGGGTCCCTCCCTTTTTTCAAAAGGTAACGTCCGCTTACTTCATCATGCTCTATCCTTGCATAGTGCCCGGTCGCAAAATAATCATATTGAATGCCCAGCGACTCAGCTTTACTTACAAGAGCGCCGAATTTAATCCGGTGGTTGCACCTTACGCATGGATTGGGCGTCCTTCCGGACATATACTCATGACAGAAATAGTCCAGCACTTCCGATTTGTATTCCCGGGTCAGGTCAATGACATGAAAAGGAATGTCCAGTTTTGCCGCCACTTTCCTGGCATCTTCGATATCCTCTTCCTCTTCTGGCCCGTAACAACCGTGTTTACCTTTGCCGGTCACCGGCTCGCCGGACCATATCTTCATTATCACGCCGGTTACCTGGTGCCCCTGCTGTTTCAATAAGGCGGCAGTGACCGACGAGTCCAGCCCACCGCTCATGCCCACGATTATCCGCAATTCATATAGTCCCTTTTCACTTTTATTTATACTTTAGCACAACTTAGTTTTAGCCCGGCAATTGTTGATATCTTATATGTCTATTCGGATATTTGATACACCCGGCAGTAAAAGCTGATATAAGATGAGTTTAGATAAGATTAAATTGAGGGATTTAATCTGGTGCACGCTCACATAAGAATAGGTGCGATAGTAAATTGCATATCGATTAAGCGCTGAACAAACGGGCAACTACCGTGCCCGTTTGCCAGTGTGTTTCAGACTATATTACAGCTACTAAAATTTCTTCTTAGTTCCTGAATTATCCTCTTTCTTGCTGCCTGCCGGCGGCCTGGCTGGTGGTGCTTTCTTAGGTTTTTTGTCGTTCTTTCTGCCTTTGCTTCCCATGTTTTACCTCCAGATTAAATTCGCTTCTACAGGAATTATAACAGGTATGCTAGTAATACAATACTATTTACTATTGTTTTTCACAGGCTGAGATGTTCCAATTCCTGCCACCGTGCATATGCTTCGATCAATTTCTTTTTAACGGACTCCAGTCTGTCCTGTATGGCAAGTATCTCGGACTTGTCCTTTTTATAGAGTCCCGGTTCCCCCATGGCCTGGGATAACGCTTTCTGCTCTGTCTCCAGCAATTCAATAGTATCCGGAAGCAATTCCAGCTCCTTTTGTTGTTTGTAGCTGATTTTGGTCTTGGCCCTTCGAGGTTTAGCAGGATAGACGTTTTTCTTAACAATAGTAGCGTTAGCAGGTTTTGCCTCTTGCTGTCGCTGGCTCAGCCAATCATCA
>JBEKCL010000246.1:0-4773 GCA_050014895.1 Dehalococcoidia bacterium | reverse complement strand
AATACGACTTCGCTGAGTGAAGATGCAAGGAAAAAAATCACCGAACATAAAAGGTCGGTCGACCACCAACTTCAACTACTGCTGGAAGAAGGAGTGGAAAAAGGGTATTTCCACATTGATAATGTGAAAATGGCGGTGTTCGTCATACAGGGCGCCTGCAACTTTTGCTACCAGTGGTACCACGATGACGGCAAGCTGTCGCCGGAAGAAATCGCCGAAAATTTCATTTGTCTGCTGGAGAGAGGTTATCTCGAGAAAAACAGTGATTCCCATGTTATCCAGATGCAAAACACGGATTAGGGAAAATTACCGGCCCGATACTAAGCAGCGCATCAAAATTAAGTCATCAAACACATATAAAAGAATATTTTATCGAAAGGAGATGCCATGGCAATCAACAGCAGTGAAAAGTCAGCATCGGCACTCGGCACCAAGAAGCAGTACATCGAGAGATTGGGCAAAATGCGCCGCAACGTATATTTCGACGGCAACTTGATTGACCGTACAGATGAGCTGCAGATGGACTGCATCAACACCATAGGTTATACATTTGACGCTGCCCATGATCCCAAATTGCAGCACCTAATGCTGGCCGAAAGCCACATAACGGGAAAAACGATTAATCGCTTCACGCATATTCATCAAAATAAAGAGGACTTGCATAAAAAGCAGGATATGACACGTGCCCTCGTCAATCATGTAGGCACCTGCATTGAACGCTGCATGGGCATAGACGGCACTAATGCGTGCAATGCCATCTCTTTCGAAGCTGATAAGCAGAATAAAGGCGCTACCGAATACCATAAGAATTTCCTTAAGTGGCTTGAATCATTCCAGAATGGTGATAAAGTTGGTTGCTGCGCTCAGACCGACGTCAAGGGCGACAGGATGAAGAGGCCGCATGAGCAGAAAGACCCAGATGCCTATGTGAGGATCATTGAAAGGAAGAACGACGGCATCGTGGTGCAAGGTTGCAAGCTGCACATTTCAGAGGCGTCCGTTGCTGAGGAAATCGTTGTTGTCCCCACCCGTGCCTTGACGCCGGAAGAGAAGGATTGGGCTGTGGCCTTTGCCATCCCGGCGGATTGGGAAGGCGTGACACAGGTAGCCACAATTCATAGCCTTAGACCCCGTAAATACTACAAGAGGGGCTTTACAGAAGGTTCCACAGATTCCTACGTGATTTTCGACAAGTGTTTTATTCCCTGGGAAAGGGTGTTCCTTGCTGGCGAGACCACACATGGAGCTGTTGCTGCCCTGCTATTTGCGCTTTTCCACAGGCATAGCTACTCCGGTTGTAAACCCGCTGTTGGCGACGCTATGATAGGAAGAGTAGCTCTGGCAGCAGAGTATAATGGTGTTCAGAAGGCTGCTCATGTCAGGGAGAAACTGGCAGAGCTTATCATGGTTACCGAGCTTGGTTATGCCGCCGGCTTCACTGCATCTGAGCTGGGCATGCCCGAGGTCTATATGCCCGGCGCCGGATTTGTTCCGTATGGCCCTGGCAGCTACATCCCCAATTCCATCTATTGCAACGTCGGCCGCTGCCTCACCGGCGAGAATGTGTACAGGGAAGCCGAGATTCTTTGCGATATCTCCGGCGGCATCGCGGCCACTTTCCCACATGAAGCTGACTTCCTCAACCCTGCTACCAAAGCGAAGCTGGAAAAATACACGATGCGCAACCCAAATATCGATATTGAGGACGCTATTAAGTTCTGGATGCACGTTGGAGATATCCTCTGCTCAGCCACCGGCGGCATCTATCAGGTCGCCGGTTATCATGGCGGCGGTTCCCCGGTAATGGAACAGATCGCGATCACTACTCAGTACGACATCGACTCGAAGAAAAAGCTGGTCAAGGACATTGCCGGTATCATCGACTGATTCTCACGGCTTTCTGTTATGAAGACTGCTGCAACAGAGGGCTCCATCGACCTCTTGACAAGCGTGATAAAATGATAAGAACAGTGAGCGAGCGATCGCTCATATATCCCAGAAGCAAAATCAACCAGGGTCTTGTTTGTTATGACAAAAGGTATCAGGGCCGTTAGCAAGGATAAAAAGCTCGTGGCTTTACGCAGAGAGCATATCGCGCGTCGCGCAGCGACCATTTTCATTAAAAAGGGCTACGATCAAACCGGAGTGCGTGAAATTGCGGCTGCATGCAACATGTCGATGGGGGCCCTGTATAACTATGTTGGATCAAAAGAGGATATATTATTTCTAGTCATACAATATTGCACGTCCGGTTTCAAAGATTTTCACCTAAAAGTAGTCACAAAATTCAGCCATATGAGTCCAACACAGGGACTTCGCGAAGCCATTGGATTTTATTGCACACTGGTTGACAGTACTGACAAAGCCGTTTTGTTCGCATATTTGGAAACCAAAAGATTGCCAGAAAAATACCGAGAGGCTGCTCTCACCGCTGAATTAGATGTAATGTTGAAGTTTGAGGAATTGCTGAGCCGCGGATGCAAGACCGGAGAATTCAGGATTGCGAATGTCAAAATGGTTGCACTTAGCATAACCACCCTCTGCGAAATATGGGCAACAAGACGACGGTTTCTGGGAAAAGCCGTGACTCTTCAGGATTATATTAACGAGCAAACTGACAATATCCTAAGAGCAATTGTTAAACATGATTAAGCTCAACATATAGGTCCGGGCGCAAATATATTAGTTTGCAATAAATAAATAAAAGGAGGTTGGCAATGGCAAGACGAAAGTTAATCATGTCTGGCATGGCTGTGGTGCTGATTCTATCGATCCTGGTCGCGTGTTCGGCACCAACACAAACAGGAACCACGTCCATTCCCAAACCTGTGACGAAGGTATTCAAGGTAGGCTTGTCGGGTCCGATGGGGTTTGACAATGGGAAACTGGCGCTGGCGGGAGCCAAACTGGCCGCCGATGAAATAAACGCCGCCGGCGGATTCAAGGCAGGCAACGATACATACACGATAGAGTTGGTATCGGCCGACAGTAATGAAATGGCAAGTGTCCCGGATGCTGTCTCGGCGATGGACAAATTGATGACGGTGGATAAGGTTAACCTTGTTATAGCCGGTAACAATTCCGAGGCGGTGATGGCGCAGCAAGAAGTGATGGCGGACAACAAGATCATAATGTTGGACCACGGAGCAGGCGCTGACCAGCTAAACACGCGTTTGCATGATAACTACTCGCGCTACAAATACTGGTTCAGGTTCTTTCCCGGCAGTTCCAGTTATATGCTTACCCCACTTCTGGCATCGCTGCAGGTCGCCTGTGAAACTGTTCAATCCCAGCTAGGTATTCAGAAGCCAAAGGTCGCCCTGTTGATTGAAAAGGCGCTGTGGACGGAACCGTTCATCAAATTGTTCCCACCTATCATCGAAAAAATGGGGTACGAAAATGTGGGAATATGGCAGCCTTCACCCAAGGCCACTGATCTGACGACTGAGCTAACGGCCATCAAACAATCAGGGGCACAGGTGATGATGCTTATCATGGCAGGTTCTGCAAGCATTCCGTTGGCTACCCAGTACCAACAGCTGAAAATCCCTGTGGCTATCGCGGGTTCCACCGCAGCGGCTAACAACAGCAGCTACTGGCAGGCTACAGGCGGATGCAAATACTTTCCTGTACAGAGCTGGATATGTCGAACACCCATGACTGACAAGACAATCTCATTCTGGGACAAGATGAAGGCGTCTGCAGACATACCCCAGTATGATGCCGTAGGAAGTTATGACGGCCTCTATATCGTGGCTGATGCTGCCGGCAGGGCCGGCACAATTGAGACGGACGCCCTTATCAGCGCACTTGAGAAGACCGACTATACCGGGGTTGTAGGCAGGTACAGGCTCACCGCCAATGACAGTGCCCGGCCGCACGATGTTGTATGTGGGCCTGGAGGTGTAAATATCCTGTACGCCCAGTGGACTGACTCTAATCCCGATAATTGGTCCGTATTCTGGCCAAACGGCAAAGAGCTGAATCCTGCTATAACCAGCATCGGCAAATTAACTGGTTGGGATAAAGTAACTGTGCAGGGTGGAAAGGGATACATGCTGCCGGACTGGATGGTAGATTACTGGAAGGGGCAAAAGTAGAACACGTCCCTAGTACAGCCGGGCAGTGGACGACGTTGCCCGGCTGTACCTAGTTGCCGATCATGACGACAAGGAGCTAAAGATGCTTGAAAACATATTGGTGAGCGGACTGCTGTCGGGTTCCATATATGCGCTGCTGGCCGTAGGCTTTTCGCTTATTTTTGGAGTAGCCAGGTTCCCCAATTTTGCGCATACAGCATTCTTCATGGTGGCAGCATTTCTACTGTATATCGGAGATTCCTTGCTCAAACTCAGTCCGTTGCTTTTTTTTCCGGTGTCTATATTGGTTCCCATGTTGCTGGCAGCGGTGTACTACATTTCCGTGATCGATAGGGTCAAACAGCATCAAATGGCTGTCATGATCCTGGCAATGGCCCTTGCAATGGTCCTGCAAGAACTGCTGTTGATCTTTATGGGGGCAAGGCCTTTCGGCTACGTGCCAGCGTACGCCGGCTACATAGATATTGGCAGTGTGAGAATATCATATCAATATGTTATTGCTATTGTTGCATCGGTAATCACCACGGTTGGTGTAATAGTGTTCGTTGGCAAAACAAAATTCGGCTACGTGATAAGGGCAGTATCTCAGGATCAGGAAGCGGCTACATTGATGGGTATAGACATTGGCAAAATTTATCTCATAGTAATGCTATTGTCTGCCGGGCTGGCGGCG
>JBEKCL010000245.1:0-4774 GCA_050014895.1 Dehalococcoidia bacterium | reverse complement strand
CACCATCACTAGTGAGTTGATCAATTTATTACCCAACTACTTTCCTGAAACAGATCTGAAAGATATGACTGTTGCCCGTGCCCAGGCACTGCGCAATGAGAATCTTCGATTGGCTACCAGAATCTTCCGCCGCGGTTTCCGTGAGAGCGGCTCCTCCTTCCCTGGTCTTGGTTGGATGTTGCGCACCTTGGATTATTTAGCTGATCTGCTTGTCGAGCGTAATCAACTCCTGCAAAATCGCGGGGCATACCGATTAAGGGCCAGTGAGGAAACTCGTCTCATGGTCATCGACAAAGAGATGAAAGTCGTTGAGAAGGAACTAAAGAGCCAGGCCATCCTCATCAACACTGCCCTGGAACTACAGGGTGGCAGTGAATCCCTCGATTATTGGACGCATGCGGGCAGGCTGCTGTTGGCTGTAATTCAAGGCGCTGGTCTATCAACAATCCGTAATTTACTCGCCAATCTTTTTGCCACTGTAGATGCAGGATTCGAGCTTGCCATTACTGTCTCCGAATTGCAGCGCATGAAGAACAATTTCGCAGCTATGAGGAGCGTCAGTTACGAACATAATAATGATATCGCTTCACTGGAGTCACAGATTGAATGTGCTCAGTTTGCTGTCAACGAATGTAATACGGTGCGTGACCGTTTCAGAGAGGCAGGACGTGACAAAGCAGACTCACTTAAAGAGGAATACAATAAAGCAATCACCTGCGACTCACCCAATCCCTTAAATGCATTCCTTTGCCAGACAGTCAACTTCCGGGCATTGACCTCTAATCTCAAACCACTATACATCAGCGGCGGCCTTGGTGCTGTGGGTTCACGCGTGCCAGACCTACTGATCAACCGCAGGGTCCAAGATGACCTTGCTGATCTGGTGGAGACCAAGATTATCCAGGCATTACCTTTGGAGGACAGGGAGAATCCAAAGGCGGTGATTGCGCGTATACAGCAGGTTGTTGGTGATGGTCTTAAAATCAGCAATCTACAGGATCTCCAGTCACCAGCCCATGGGGCTTTCGACGTCCGATCCGATGGATTGATAACACTATCGGGTGTTGACCTTGATATGCGTCTAAATACGCGGTCAGGTACTGATTTGACCGCTGCACTTCTGATGCAAAATGGTGATTGCAGGGAGACCATGTACCTCAACGGAGTACTTTTCGCCTGCTGGCAACAGGGGCAGGTGAAAAAACGCATTGCTGACGCTATGCTCTGTCTTGAACTGGACTTCCAGGAGGGATTCAATTCAATCATCAATAAAGAGATTCCTGCACTCATGCGCTATCAGTTACGCGGCGGACAGTTTCTGGTATATGTTGATTCAATTGCCATGCGTGATAAATACCAGTGTGAGAGAGTATCTGACAGTGATGCAATTGCCGTAAATAGGCTTTATGGTGTTGCTGAACTTCGCTCCGGGCAGCCATTGACTCGCTATGAACTTGAAAACTCAAAGATAGAAGTGACTTATTCCGACGGATCCACTGCATGGATCGAACCCAAAGATTCGGTTACCGGAAAGTGGCAACCCATCAGCCATACACCGGTTTCAGGTGGCGGAATACCCCTAATTCCCAACGCTGGCGCCAGTTATGAAAATATCCGCTCCATACGTTTGCTGAACCTCATTGAAGAGCATTCTTTGACGTTCCTTTATGATGAACAACAGAAGACTATGGAGTTTTGTGATGGCTTCTATAATGAAATGCTCTTTGACAGTCCTTACAGTTTTGGTTCAGGTCATGTAAACATGGAAGAAATATACACCAATAACGGACTGATCTGTGCTGGAAGCCGCACGGTGATTCATCCGGACGGATCGCGGCAGCCACATAAGGTATGTCTCGAATTTCTGCCGTTTTCTCGAACTGAGTACGAGATTACCTTGGTAGAGGGTGACGTTCCCGGTACAATTCAACTCATGGGGAGAACATTCAGCGGCGATCTTAAGCGGGAAAGGCAGCGTCTGGAGGAAGGAATTTCTCCCCTTCCTGAATTACTCGAAAAGGTGCAGGCATGGCAGAGCGGCAAACAGCAATCAACCTTAATGCATCATAAGGCTGCTGAAAGAAAACTCGCCAGACTTATGTTGGACCTCGCAAGGAATATCCCTGAACAGATGCAGCTGCATAAAGTTAGTTCTGAGCAACCACTGATTATCGAGGAAACAAAGAATCCAAACGTCTACCTGGTGTTGAGTGGGCAATTAAGTATCTATCTCCATGGTCAGCGTTTGCATGATAGGAATAATGCTCCGGTTGTATTGTCAGCAGGAAGCATTCTTGGCGAAATATCCGCGCTAAGCGAAGGCATAGCCAGCGCAACGGTCATGGGTAATGCATTTGTACTTGGCATACCAATATCTTTCGTCCAGCAGCATTTGGCCTGTGATCCGGAATTCAGACGTTGTATGGAGGAATTGGCCAGATCTCGGGTACTTTAGCTTATCGGAAGAGATAGAATGTGCTAATCCAGTTGCTTGGTAGTATATAAACCTGATAGGGGTAATATGAGTTTTATCATAAACTAGAAAGTTGTTACTTTACAGTGGAGCATAGAGATGTTGCTGGTTAATCCAAAAATCAATTTTGGGGATAAGAACTAGGCGTAGTAAGAGTTAGTTTGTTGTCAGCGGAAATTTCGTGTGTTTAGACAATTAACCCCATACTGTGAATGAAAACATAGCCGGATTTTCATTAATCTTTATAAAAAACATCAGAAAGATTTTGCTGATGAAAAAAAAACTTCCTTTAATTATCATAAACTTGTTGCTGGTCGCGGTTTTTCTTTTGCACATTGCCTTCTCCTTTGAATTTATCAACCGTCTGGAAAACTTGTCCTATGACCTGCGGCTCAACCTCACCATGCCCAACACGCATGATGACCGTATTTTTATTGTCGACATCGATGAGAAAAGCCTGGCAGGTGTTGGCCGTTGGCCCTGGAGCCGCAATAAAATCGCTTTAATGCTGGATAATTTATTCGACTATTATCACGTTTCCGTAGTCGGTTTTGATATTGTATTTGCAGAAAGAGATGAAAGCTCCGGCCTCAAACTACTGGAACAGTTAGGCAAACAAAAATTAAAAAACGATGCAATGTACCAGAAAATGTTACCGGGGTTGAAAACTCAATTGGATTATAATAATCTTTTCGCCCAAAAAATAAAGGGACGCAAAGTTGTACTCGGTTATAGTTTTTCAAATGATTCTGAAAGAGCCACCGGAAAGTTGCCACCCCCTGTTTTTATATCAGAGACCTTGAAAGCAGGAAATTATTTTTTGAAAAATACCAGCTACTGCGCCAACCTTCCGGAGTTGCAAGCCAATGCCCACTGTGCCGGTCATTTTAATCCCGATATAGATCCAGATGGCGTTTACCGTAGAGTTCCCATTCTCCTGGATTATAAAGGAGCTTACTATGATGCCCTCTCTGTGGCCATGGTCCGCAGTTTTCTGGGCGATAAACCACTCCCGCTTAAAGCTGGTTTTGGTAGCGGTGGTAATAAACTGGAATGGCTGGGAATTGATATTTTTAAGATACCTATAGATGAAAAGGCTACCGCCTTGATTCCTTACCGTGGCAAGGAGGGAAGTTTTACGTACATACCGGCTATAGATATATTGCAGAAGAAAATCAAGAAAGATGAACTCAAAGGAAGTATTATCCTGGTTGGCACAAGAGCTGCCGGCCTTTATGATCTTCGTTCCACACCAGTTTCACCGGTTTATCCCGGTGTCGAAATTCATGCCAACATGATTGCCGGAATTCTTGATCAGAATATCAAACAGATACCGGACTATGTAGGAGTGTTGGAATGTTTATTATTGTGCATGATCGGGCTGATCTTGACGTTGTTTTTGCCTTTTTTGAATCCACTCAAGTCCATCCTATTGAGCTCATTTATGTTATTATTATCCATCGGTATCAATGCCTGGGCATGGCATGCTAATATGGTCTTGCCGCTGGCATCATCGGCTTTGATGATATCGCTGCTCTTTGCCTTTAATATGTCCTATGGTTTTTTTGCGGAAACGAAAATAAAACATCATTTGACAGGATTGTTCGGCCAATATGTTCCTAAAGAACTGGTGGCGGAGATGAGCAAAAATCCAGAAAACTTCTCTATTGAAGGCGAAAGCAGGGATATGACAGTATTGTTTTCCGATGTTCGAGGATTTACGACTATTTCCGAGGGGCTTCAGCCTAAAGAATTGACTAAACTGATGAACGAATACATGACACCAATGACCTATGTTATTCAGAAGCATCGCGGTACCATCGACAAATATATCGGCGATGCCATCATGGCATTCTGGGGTGCGCCGCTGCAAGATGATGAGCATGCGCGCAATGCCATTTTGGCTGCGCTGGATATGCAGGCAACGCTCGATCAGTTGCGCCCGCAGTTCATTCAAAAAGGCTGGCCGGAAATCAGAATCGGTGTCGGCATTAATTCAGGGATCATGCGCGTGGGCAACATGGGTTCAGAGTTCCGCATGGCTTATACCATTATGGGTGATCCCGTCAATCTTGGTTCGCGTCTGGAAGGAATAACTAAGCAATACGGAGTCGGAATCATTGTTGGAGAGACGACACGCAACGCCGTCTCGGATATAGTATTTCGCGAGCTCGACCGTGTGCGTGTAAAGGGCAAGGATCAGCCCGTGATTATTTATGAGCCTATTGGTTTGGAAACACAAGTTGATCAAGCAGCCAGGGAAGAACTGAAATTATTTAATGAAGTTTTAACTTTGTACCG
>JBEKCL010000244.1:0-4781 GCA_050014895.1 Dehalococcoidia bacterium | reverse complement strand
ACGGTGGTGTTGATATTTCCGTAAACATCAATTTGTGCCCCGCCCAGGAAACCATAGTCTATAAAACCGGCCTGGCAGGCTGACATCACGTCGTGCATGCTTGATGCTGCCAGGGCGTGGTAGGTAGTAAGCCCTTGTCCTACTGATATGGGCAATTCGGGCAAATGCGGTCCGATGCTGCCTGCTTCAAATATCATCAGCAGGTTGGGTGCATGTGTTTTTTGGGCAAGCATACCGGCTATCATTGGCAACCCCGTGCCCACGAATGCGGCCTTACCGTCTTCCAGGATGCTGGCAGCGGTAAAAGCCAGGAATTCCCTCATGTTATATTTCTTTTCCTGATTATTGCTCATTATTTTTTCTCCCTCGTAATAAATAGACGAATCCCCGGATTACTTACGCCAAGGCGTTACCAGGGGTACCCGCATTTCCTCGCGCTTGATCAGGAAGTCCAATTTCTTAAAGCCTCCGCATACTGCAAGGTACTCGTCGAAGTCCGCAACGCCGAAAATGTATTTTTCAGCATATTTCTGTATGCCTTCATCTGTCTTGGAAACTGCCAACCACTCAGCGATGTGCTCTTCATCGAAGAAATATTCTCCGTGCATTTCACAGGGGTGTGCCCCATATCGCTGTTCAACAACTGCATCAACACAATAGAAGGGGATACAGGTATGCCACGGTGTTGCTCTTATTATCTCATTGTCGATGATTTTTTCTGTGGTAATGATAAGCTTGCGTGCGCATCGTGCAAGTTCGAAATCCTCTACCATGATACCGTCTATCTGGCAGTTGCCATAGATGTCGCAACGGTGCACATGAATGAACGCAACATCGGGATAAGCGGCCGGGATAAGGGTGATGGGTTTGCCGGTGAACGGGTCTTTCACGACCTTGGTGGAACTGTATTTGCCGGTGTCGGTACCAAGCATGTTGCGGGCCGGTATAAAGGGAAGCCCCATCATTCCTGCCAGGAACCTCCACTGATAGCCTGCATTACTGGTCTCGGCAATTACCTTGCATTTGCCGGTTTCTACCATGCGCCTGCTGGCGGGGGACAGTCCCCTGACTTCGTGAGCGAAACTGTATGCAACTTCTACCTCGGATACGCATCCGTTGCCTACCAGGACGTCCAGGTCATGGACGGCAGTCTTGCCGGCCATAATTAGATTGCGTTTTTTCTGGCGGATGATTTCATAGATAATGTTCATCGAGACCCTGGCATGACCAAAACCGCCGCTTGCAATATAAGCGCCGTCTTTGACGAACTTTGCCACAGCGTCCTTGGCGGTTGTAGTTTTGTCCTTTAATTCCCGGGACTTGTTATGGAGGACGTACTCGCGGTTTTCATCGGGATCGTGCCAACCTACTAGCTTGCCTTTACCTTCTTGCAATACTTCCATTGGTATGTTCTCCTTTTCAAATTATATTGAAATAATCAGATAGCAATATTATTAATGACAGACAGCCTCACATACCTTGATGCAAGACTGCCTATCATTATACCCTACCTTGATGGTATCGGTAACCCCTGTTACGGACGAATGTTTGCGAAAGCTACTTTACGGGTTCCCAGTAAATATCGAGTATGGTATTGGACGGTTTCTTGGTATTGAAACCAGCTTTGACCTTCATACCTATTTTTGCTGTGCCGGATACCAGGTAGCCTTTGAATATCGTGCAGCACCCCGGCACCTCTACGTCTATCTGGTAGTAAGGGAACTCAAGTTCTATGCCGGCTCCGGGATATGCTACCTGAGCATATGTGTGAATCGTACCAATTATCGGACCGGGTATCTCAACCCATTCCATGGGCATATTACAATCAGGGCAGTCTGCTCTGGGGGGCAGCCACATGCGTTTTTCTTCACATTCAGGGTTGACGCACTTGGTAGCCATGAGCTTGCCTTTTTTCAAAGCCCTGAAAAAGGGTGAGAGCTTTCCGTATGTATGGCGGTGCACAGCAGTTCTCGGAGTAAATACGACCATGCCCTCATCGTCATCTTTCATTATTTCCAGGGGAGTGCCGATGTATTTAGTCTTAAGATCTTTTAACATTATTTTCTCCTTTAAAATGCCTTCTCGAGGACGCCGACGGTTACATGTGAACCTACACCGGCATGTGAGACCCAGGCTGCCTTCTTGGCATTCTTTACCTGGAGGCTCTTCCAGTCCTTGGGCTTCTGTTTGCCGAAGGATTTCCAGAGTTTGGGATCGCCGTGGAACTGGTCATATTTGCCCTGTAACTGCCACAGGCATTCAACGCCAGAGAAGATACCGGTTGCACCTACAGCATGCATTGTGCCGATCAGTCCGCCTGAAAGGTTGGACGGGCATTTGCCGCCAAAGTAAGCGTCTCCGGATTCGATAAACTCGGGTTCTTTTCCATAAGGCCGTAAACCGATGTCACCGTATGTCTGGATATCGCTGATAGTGAATGCATCATGTGTCTCTACGAGGTCCAGCTCTTTCAACGGGTCCTTGATGCCGGCCATGTTGTATGCAAAATAGGCGGCAAAGCGGGCAGCTGCGAAGCTCTCAAATCCCGGCCAGCGGAATCCCTTTCTCTTGTACAGGTGATCATACATTCCTTCCGGTTCGTTGGGAAGCAGCGGAATTTCCATGTGACGGCGGTCGGCTACCCTAAGAGTATGGCTGGCCCCGGCAATATGGAGTTCGACGGGTGTGTCGGTCAGTTTGTAAGCTGTCTTTTCGTCGCACAGAAGCATGCAGGCTGCACCATCGGTCATGGCGCAACATTCCAGGAAATGCAGAGGATAGGTTGCTATAGGGCTGGCCAGCACTTCCTCGACGGTGTACTTGCCCGGCTGCTGGGCATACGGTGAATAATAACCATAAAGATGGTTCTTTACTGCTATCTTGGCCCTGGTTACTTCACTGAGGCCGTAGGTTTCCGCGAACCGCACTGCCATCGGTGCGTAATAAGAAGAATATACACGACCGAGACGCGTTTCAAAGTCTTTGCAGGCTGCGGTCGAAATATAATAGTTGCCCATCCTGGTATCGACTTCAGACATGCGTTCCCAGCCCATCGCTAGTGCTACATCAGCATAGCCGCTGGCAATGCCCATGGCCGCTGTAAGTATAGTTGCGCCGCCGGTGGCGCCGCCGGTCTTTATGCCGATATCGAACATGGGGTCGAGGCCAAGATAATCGTTCACCTTGGCTTCGCAGAGCAACTGGTCTTGGAAATGATCGGCAAAGTTACCCGCTGTAATCAAATTAATCAGGCCCTTCACTTCCATGGGTGATCTTTTGAGGTTGTTCTGTTCCAGCATCTGCCGGAATGCTACCATCACCTGCTCTTCCAGCTTCATGTCAGTGCACATCTTCTTGTAGTTGACCAGTCCGCCTGCGACCGCAAATACTTTCCTGTTCCACTTGGGTATACGAAGGTTACCCTTTTGTAATTTAATCATTTAATACCTCTTATAAATATTTATTTTGACAGGGATGCTGACTTTTTATAATTCCTATTTGTAGGCTGCTTTCCTCCTTGTATCTGTAATATGCTCATAATTGACTCGGTTTCTCCCTTAACGAATGCGTCAAAGGTCCATCGTTTTTGCAACGACCACCGCCGTAGCGCCCATGCATGGCCTAATACCATAATATTGTTGGCGATCAGACCGGGATCTTTCCCATCGAAATCCCCCGACTGCATGCCTCTTTTTACTGCTTCTTCAAAAATAGCCTGGATGCGTCCCTCACTCTCAAAAATTTGTTCCTGTGCCTTTTGAGGAAGGGCACGCGTTTCCTGGTATATGAACAGGGTTACATTTTGATTAGCGTCATGCCATTCGAAGAAATATCGTATAAGCTTGCGGAGTGCAGAGGCAGGGTCCAGGTTAGCGGTTTCTTTCGAGAAATGCTCAATATATTCGACCTGCCTCAATGTGGCATCATTGATAATGGAATAAAGGATCTGTTCTTTCGAGCCGAAATAGTGATAGAGATTGCCGATGCTCATGCAACAGGCTTTAGCCAGTTCACGCATACTGCTGTGTGAATAGCCTTTCTTGGCGAATACTCTGGTACAGCAATTAACGATATGGCCTCTACGTTCTTTGACCAGTGCTTCGTCGTTACTATGCGTGCGGAGTTTAAATTCAATAGGCAATGAATTCCATCCGTCCGAGAATTGAACAAACGTTTAATCATTGAATAAACGTTCGATCAATATAGTAGTATAAAAATGCGGCGCATGTCAAGTTCATGCGCCGCATTAGTTACGTAAGATTGAAAGTCTATATTTTTATTGGTTACTTCTTAGATCTGGCTACCGAGCGTGCCATCCTGTCAAGTTTGAAGATGGTCGTGAATTCCATGTTTTTACTGAGCCACAGTTTTTTCATGATTACGGAGTCGGTGATGGCGCCCCTGTAAGCCAGTCCATCTGCCAGGGTTTTAGGATTTTGGGATACCAGGACAAAATCGGGTTTGGCCAGCTTCTTTTCCTGTAGCGTGATGTTACCATCATTTATCAGGATTGCAAATTCGCCCCCGGTCATCTTCACCTGTATATCACGTTTCCAGCCGGCAATGTCTTTGCGTGCCCGTTCCGTGACGTTCATTTTCTTGATTACGGATGCAATTTCTTTCAAAGCTTTTTTGTAAGTTTCAATGTCTTTGGCTGTAGCTTTGGGAAGTTTGGGTTCAACCGGCGCTTCCCAGTTGATCTCTGATGCAAGAAGGCCCTTCTTGGCAATCTGTGCCTTGCTCAGCTCGGATGTGGGTACGCAGAAAATATCGCTTATCTC
>JBEKCL010000243.1:0-4787 GCA_050014895.1 Dehalococcoidia bacterium | reverse complement strand
GTCCTGCACAAACGATATACTGCTTACCGTCACTTCCGGTCACCAGTTTATAATAAGCCGTTTTGTAATAAAGCCCAATTTTGCCCGGCAAAGTAAATACATAGTCTTCCCAACCTGATCCGTTCATAAGCGCATGATCTACAATAGCGTCACGGAAAAGTTTCCCCGCCATATCCGGCACTCCTATGAAATTGCGCCCGATCACAGCGGCGTTATCGGCATTGGCTACTATGGTTACATATTTATCAAACACATATACGTACAAGGCCCGGTTATGTGCGTTGCGGTAAGGACTGGCGCCTGTGTTTATCAGGGCAATCGTGCCCGCTGCATCTTTTCCAATGTCCGCGGCAGTCTGTTGCGTTAGTTTAATCACATCCTCTTTCGGCACACTGCCCGTAGTATAACGTGGCAGTGCATAGCTGGTTACTATGTCCTCGTAGACGCACATTTTGCCTGCATCTCCGCCTTTCTTTAAATCGTCCAGTGCCTGCTGCCAGGCCTGGATGGTAGAGTCCGGCGTCTCTTTGTTAAATGCAATATACCAGTCCGCCCGGCGAACAAATTTCACGGCTTCTATTTCGGCCGGGTTGATGCCGGCCCCATAGGCGATGAATTCAAGCCCTTCAGCCGGACCCAGCCAGAGGTCGACCTTGCCGTCAACCAGCTTCTTTATACATTCTGTAGCATCCTGGCAAATATCGAGATTAGTGAAACCCTGGCCTTGCAGGAAAATCTGATTTGAATCATCTTTATAGACAGCAATGGACTTTACTTTTTTAGCGTCGTCCAGGGTGGCAATCGCAAAGTCAGCGCCAAGCTTGGAATAGAACCAGTTATCCGCCGACCCGATAGGCCCGACCCATTTGAAGAGACCCTCGCGCTGCGGTATGCGGCTGGTAGAATAAAGTACCGTATTTGGCTCCTTCTGAACAATAGAGTAGCCCTGGGTCCACGGCAAAATCTCAATAGCCACCTGGCTGCCGGTTTTGTTGACGATCTGGCGGACTATCTCTGTAGATTGCCCGGTAATATTCCCCGTTTCATCCGTGAAATTATAAGGCGGATTCTCTTCGCTTATGACACGCAACCCCGCCTGGGAGCAACCCGTCATACAAGCCGACAGTAAAATGAAAACCGCCATCACTATGCCTGCTAATTGTTTCATTTACATGCCTCCTGTATCAAAACTATATGCTCCGTCTACAATATAATATCCCACTGTTAAATACAATGACGCACTTCACATATCCGATAATTTCATATATTATTAGTTGAAATATTGATTGACCGAACAATTAAATAGGTGCTCTCTATCATAATCAGGCTATGGAAATTTCAATACTACATTTAACAATATAAACGATATATAGAGGATTTGGCAATGGCAGTGAAGAAAACTAGAAGCGGTCTGGCAGATCAAATTAAAGGTGCGAGATTAAGCCGCTCTCAGCGCGGCAAGCAGATTGCAGTGCTCAGGAAAAGGCAAATTACAGGTGCGGCCTATGAAATCATTGCTGAGAAAGGTTATTACAACTTTACTATGATGGATATTGCCAAGCGCGCGGGGGTCTCCTCGGGGTTAATCCACCACTATTTCAAAGATAAAGAAAACATGCTCGTAACCCTGCTCAGGGAAATGCAGCAATCTGTACGGATCAACACTGAAAAGGCCATTGAAGAGGTACCCGGCCCAAAGGAAAAACTGGAAGTTTTCATGGACCGTGCTTTCGACCTCGCCGAAGCCCAGCGGGAATATCTTTATGTAACCTATGACTTTTTAACCCAGATCAAATTCAATGAACGCATGAAGCGCATTATGAGCAAGTTATACCGCGGCTACCGGGAAACGATGGTGGAAATCCTGCGTGAAGGCAAGGCACAGGGGATATTCAAGGACGTGGACGAGCACTATACCGCCAGCCTGTTTATATCCATTATGCTCGGGATTGAGTTGCAGTACGTAATCGACAGTACCGCCTTCTTCTACCGCGAATATACCAACAAAATCAAGAGCTACATCTTTGATCTTGTGCTAAAAAAATAGCTGCCTTACATTCAAACAAGCTGCGAAGTGCAGTGGGGGCATCGCGTAGCCTTAATAGGAATAGCTGATACACAGTACGGGCAGTCTTTAGTCTTTGGTTCATGGTGTTTCACGAGCGGACGCTTAATCCGGCTTATCAGGTGTATCACCAGGAATATTGCGAAAGCGACGATTATGAAATCCAATATCGTATTGAGGAAAAGACCATAGTTGATCGTCGGAGCACCTGCCGCCTGGGCGGCATCAAGAGAAGCGTAAGCGTGACCGGATAAATTAACGTACAGGTTCTTAAAATCCACTTTTCCTAAAAGCAGCCCAATGGGAGGCATGATGATGTCATTCACCAGCGAGGTAACGATTTTTCCAAAAGCTACACCTATGACGATGCCGACAGCCATGTCTACCACATTGCCCCGCATGATGAAGTCTTTGAATTCCATCAACATCTTCTTCATAGCTTAAACCTCCTTGATTTTTGACTATAAGCCGTTTGATTGGACTTTCCCGCAGATCAGCCCTTGCATAGTCCTTTGAGTTGATCAAAGGCAGCCTGCTCATCCAGGCATCCACCTTCAAATTCCTTCCTTATACGGAGTACATCATCCCGGATACCCATTGATACCAGGCCTTTTTCGTCTAGCGGGAACTCAGGGAAAAGGAAGAAAAGTTTAGCTACCTCGCCTTTGTCACCGCAGATCAATTCCTGGATCGGCTGCTGCATCATGTCTTTTTCTTCTTTGGTCAGCGGCGCAGCAGTGAACACTTCGTAGCAGAAGTGGTAACGGCATTCCCGCGGCCGCCTGTCATAGATGGGGCAAGTACTGAAATATTCGGAATAAAACAGGCAATTAATATTCTTGCAGCAATACCCATTGCATGGAGGACACACATCCACCGCTGCTTTATTCATTATCTTCACCAATCGCGCTATGGTAGGTCCGAACAGTTCTTCAAAATCGCTGTCGGTGAGGAAGATCCTGTTATTGAGATCGTTTCCGGCCATGTATTATGATAAACCCGTCAAATTAATTGTTATTATTTTAACACAGCGCATGTTGCAGATATGAAAAAGCAGGCGAAGGAAACTGCTCCAGTCAGATATAATGGAGATGTTCTCACCGAAGTAGTGTTAAACTGGATTTATTAAATATGGCCGAAAATGCAGACCTGATCAACAAATTTACTGGCGAGGTTTCCAGGCTGGGGACCAGGGTATTCCTGGCAGAGACACCGGCGGACGCCGTCAATTACATCGTCACCCTGGTCAAGGACAAAGGCATCAAGACCGCAGTCAAAGCCAGTTCAGAGATAGCAGTTAAGCTAGCACTTAATGACAAGCTGGCCGGATGCGGCGTCAGGGTGACAGATACTTCCATCGTTCAATGGACATTGCAGCTACTGAAAGGTAAAGACGTCCCGGTTGATGAGGTGGCCGCACTTATATCGTCCGCCACTGGCCAAAAAGTGACAACTGAGCCTTCAGAGATGATCAAAGCCGCCCGCAAGGCTTTAAAGGAGGCTTATGTCAACGCCGACCTGGGCATAACGGAAGCCGACATCGCCATAGCCGAAACCGGGAGCCTGATTACATTGGAAAATGAGAGAAATGCCCGCCTGGCGGCAGCCCTCCCCCACATTCATCTGACTTTGCTGGACGCTAGTTGCGTTGTCGCCGATCTTGCGGCGGCGGCTGAGAAGATAAAGGGAACATCGGCCGGCATTCCCGGCCATAAGGTTTCAACGTTCATGACTTACCTATCAAAAAAGAATACCACCGGCAATATAAAAGAATCGTTATTTGCGGGGGCACAATGTCCCGCTGAAGAGCTTATCCTCCTGGTCAATTTCCACTAACCGATCGAATTACCCTTCTATTAAGGCGGGCATTTGGCGCAGACCGAGCGGAAGAGCGTGGTACTGAGGTAGCGGTCACCGCGGTCGGGCAGGATTACAACAATTGTTCCAGAATCCATTTGCTGCGCTATTTTCATGGCGCCAACTACGGCCGCACCGCTGGACATACCAACAAAGATCCCTTCCTTGGTTGCCAGCAGGCGTGTAGTCTCAAAAGCTTCGCCGTCCTCGACAACTACCTTCTCATCAAAACCCTTCGGATCGTAAATACCCGGTTTGATGGACTCGGTCATGTTCTTCAGCCCCTGGATAGTATGGCCTTCTGTGGGCTCTACTGCGACAATTCTGACTTTGGGCTTCTTTTCCTTCAGGTATTTACCTGTGCCAATGAGCGTGCCCGACGTACCAAGTCCGGCTACGAACACATCCACCTCGCCGCCAGTTTGCTCATAAATCTCCGGGCCGGTGGTCTCATAATGGGCAAGCAGATTATTGGGATTATCAAACTGGTTGGGCATAAAGTATTTAGAAGGGTCTTTCGCGACAAATTCGTGTGCCCTGCGGATTGCGCCATCCGTGGCTTCCCTGGCAGGAGTAAGTGCAACTTCAGCGCCGTAAGCCTGCAGGCAAATCTGCCTCTCAGTGCTTACGCATTCCGGCATAAACAGCTTGATCCTGTAGCCTTTGGCCGAACCGATCATGGCCAGCGCTATTCCGGTATTACCCGACGTAGGTTCAACGATGATCCTGTCTTTGGTAAGCTGCCCGGTTTCCTCTGCCTTCACAATCATATAATAGGCAGGACGGTCCTTAATGGAACCTCCGGGATTATTTCCCTCCAGCTTGCCAAAGACCTTCACCTTTGGATTTACGCCATCCCAGTTAC
>JBEKCL010000242.1:0-4858 GCA_050014895.1 Dehalococcoidia bacterium | reverse complement strand
CAGGTTAATTTGTTCATTTCTGTTTAGATCAAGAAACCAACTGATATCTTGTGTAGTGAGTCTCCTTTCAATTGCCATTGCATACCCCCGATTCCTATTTTGTAGACCACGGTAATTCACGCATTGCCGAAACCGTAATATGTCGACACCTAATACGCTTGTTAAGCCATTCACTTGTTTTTTCGCATTTGAGTATTTCAATCAATCTTGCGCACGTATTAAGACTTTTATCATACGGAGATAACACCAACAAATGATTTTCAACGGCAACGGCACTATCTATATCTACAATCGTACCAATGCAACGCGTCTTGTCTTTTGGGCCAGAAGTCCTACGAACAGCAACAAATGGCGGTCTAAACACAGTGCCTGCAAATTCCCTTCTGTTCTCAATGCAATTAAGAGTCCCCCACGCTAAAAGGTCACCAGCATGGATGTATGGATATTCCTGACCCTCCAAAGCACTTCTATGAGGTACAACAGAACCAACGCGTACTTCGAAGAAATCAGACAGAGTGCGTTTGCTATTATTTCCTGCGGAATCCAGGCCCGATTCCGGCCACCGAACACCATCCTCGTTCGCATCTTTTTTAACTGCGTGCATAATGAAAACGTCAACCTCAGTTTGGTTATCAAACTGACCGACGATCTCGGTGTGAAGCGACTTCGATTTGCTGGCAATAAGTTCGCGCCACCTGCGATATCTCGTCCCGCTTCGCAATACATCTGGCAAAATGGCCACAATATGCTGGTCGCTTCTAGCCGCCTGCATAAGCTCATCAATGAAGATGCCAGCCAATTGAGTTTTGCCAGACGTCCACCGGCAATCTTTGGGGGCCATCGTATATCCAAACGGAGGATTGGCGACAATGCAATCACTATCGGATAGTATATTTAAGTGATCAAAAACGTCACCCTGCCGTATTCTAGTGAAACTCTGTGATATATCAGTTAATGAGATATTTTGTTGACTATCCAGATGGCGGCTGATTGCCAATACAACCAGACGAAGGCGAGTTGCACGGACAAATTGATCATGGATATCATATCCAACAATAAAGTTACTCCAGTCTTCGAGTGTCTCCTTCAAATTATTGCCTATGGGCAAATATTGGGCACAGGAGATGAGTAAGTTGCCCGCACCGCAACAAGCATCGGCAATTCGCGTGCCTGACTTTAATTGCTCGACCAAACGATTTGAAACTTTCTCGGAAATTAGGGAGTCCGTAAAAAAATACCTCCCTTTTTTCTAATTTCCTCAGGAATAATATCATAGAGCGATTCCGTTGCCTTTCCGTTTAATATGTCGGGGATCTTGCTAATTACGGTTCCATCTTGTTTGTTAAGTAATTTGGAAATGAATGTTTCAATTTCGTCGGAGTATCTAGAAAACAGCGATACAGGAGCCAAAATGCTTGAATCTGTCGGATCAACTAAATTATATTTTCCAGACATATCCAATACTCCGTAATCAATACAATTCACATTATAGTCTACATATATCGCAATCGTCTATAAGACCAGTAGCTAAACCAATGCATGTCCAATGTTATAGCACCATCTCACACAGCCGCAATTACGGTAGTCCTTAGAACCAGTAGTTTGTAGTAAACTACAATTCGGCAATCATATAATCAGACCGTTCCGTACCTGCCATATGCCCCAATCCCCGATGGGCTATAATAATTAAAATGCCACCCACATTCGGGCATAGCATAAGTAAAATGAAATTTTTAGCCATCGATTTCGAGACAGCCAACTACGATGAATACAGTGCCTGCGCCCTGGGGCTGGTATCCGTTCAGGATTTGGTTATCACTGAAGAAACTCACTGGCTGATTCGGCCTCCTGACGAATACTTCCTGCCACGATTTATCGACCTGCACGGGATAACCTGGGATAAGGTAAAGGATGTGCCAACATTCGATAAGTATTGGCCCCGGCTTCTTACACTCATTGAAAATGTAGATTTTCTGGTTGCGCATAATGCGCCGTTCGACGTGGGAGTAATGAAGGCCTGCTGCCGGTATTACAGACTATCTATCCCTAAATTCAGATACCATTGCACCGTAGATATTGCGAGACGTCATTTCAACATATACCCGACCAAGCTGCCCGATGTTTGCAACAAACTACAAATACCTTTGTCACACCACGATCCGCTATCCGATGCGAGGGCAAGCGCCACTATCATGATGAAATATTACGAATTACAAGCAAAAAGCAAACGCGATTCTGACGCTTGAATATCTGGGGCAACCGGTCCTATATCCCTACTATCACATCTTGCTCTTTTGCTTAAATTGAACTAATATTTACGTTTATCAATCCCGGTTTTAAATCCAAATTCTGGCTATGGAGGCACGTTGTGAAATCAAAGAAGATTAAGGCCCTCGTCATCACGCTGAGCATTATCATATTTCTGGTGATTGCTTCGACAGCGGCATTCCAGGTATTTTTCAGGCTGCCGCAGCCATCGTACACAGGTACGCTGAATATAACAGGGCTGAAGTCACCGGTTGAAGTGAGAACGGACGATTATGGGGTCCCGCATATTTTTGCGCAGAACGAGGATGACCTCTTCTTCGCACAGGGATACATAACCGCCCGTGAAAGGATGTTCCAGATGGACCTGACGCGCCTGGCAGGCAGGGGCGAGCTTTCAACGCTGCTGGGCGACTCCATGGTGAAGACCGATATCTATTTCAAGACTCTGGGCTTTTACCGAGCCGCTGAGTCTGAATATCCCAACCTGTCGGCCAGGACTAAATCAAGCGTAGACGCCTATACGAGCGGAGTCAACGCTTATATTAATACGGCGCAGTTCCTGCCTGCAGAGTACGTCGTACTCGGCGGCAAGCCCCAGGCATGGAAGCCGGCCGACAGCCTGGTCTGCGGCCTTTTAATGTCCTACAGGCTGGATGCGCCAAGGGCAATTAAACCCATTCTATATGAGATTTACAGCCATGCCGGCCCGGACACAATGAAATACCTCATGCCGTGGGTCCCCGACTCCGCCCCTTACATTTCGTCCAGCGCAGTCAATCAACCGCCCACAGCACTGACAAATGCTCCGGACCTTGCCGCCATAGAACCAAATTCAAACACGAGTGATGCCCCGATCTTTCCCATCATCATGAAGCAACGAGCCAGCAACTGGATGATATTCTCCGGTTCAAAAACCACCACCGGCAAACCGATATTCGCAGGAAGCCCTGACCTTGAAGCTGCCATTCCATCCCTGTTTTACCTGGTGCACCTGAAAGGCGGAGACTATGACGTGATCGGCGGCTCCATCCCCGGCCTGCCCGGTGTCCATGCCCTGGGATTTAACGGACATTTCGCCTGGAGCATAACCGTAGGTAACGGCGACAACGTAGACTTCTTCACAGAGAAGCTGAATCCGGATAACCCCAACCAATATCTGACCGAAGACGGCTATAAAGACTTCCAGATCGTCCAGGACACGGTCAAGATCAAGTCCAAGGGCGGCTTCCAGGAACAGAACGTAACCATTAAAATATCACGGCACGGCCCCATTATCTCGGATATCATGAACTCCATGCCGGCCAACTGCGCCATGATGTGGCCTGGACTGCTGGGTCACGACGGCACGGTAGAAGGCCTGCTGACAATGAACCGGGCAACCAACTTCGATGAGTTCCGCAAAGCCCTCAGCGTCGTACGCGGCGCCTCCGTACACATGGGATATGCCGACGTCGACGGCAATATAGGTTACCAGTATATGACCACTTTCCCGATCAGGAAATCGGGCGACAACCCGCTGCCTGTGCCAGGAGAAAACGGCACGTATGACTGGACAGGTTACGTCCCGTTCGAGAACCACCCGTATGATTATAACCCTGCAAAGGGTTATCTTGGTTCATTTAACCAGATGCCCAAACCGGGCAACTATTACGGCACAGCATACTTCCTTTTCGAACGGCCTTATCGTTTCGAAGATATCGCGAAGAGCAAGGACAAGTTCAGTCCCGAAGACGTAGCAAAGATGCAGCTTGATACAGTCGACCATGTGGCAGTCAGATGGGTCCCTGAAGTATCCAGGGTCTGCGGCAACGTCGCCGGGCTGTCTTCCTATGCGGATATGCTTAAGAACTGGGACTGCTCGGCAAGTTTGGATAGTCCGGAAGCCACGCTTTTCAACTCCTTTTTTACGCACCTGATCGGCAACACATTTGAAAACAAGCTCGGCTCGAAAATAATGGATGAATTATATGGAGACCTCCATGTAACCATACCCACGCAGTGGCTGATACATTATATGAATGATAACAACCATGTTATCTGGGATGATATCAGCACGCCCAACGTCAAGGAAACACGCGATGACATGATCTTGAAAAGCATGAAAGATGCCGTGGCCGAGCTGACGTCCAGATATGGCACTGATACACGTAACTGGGCCTGGGGCAAAGTGCACACTGATACGATAAAGCACCCGCTGGGCGGAGTGCTTCCTTTTCTTAATTTGAGTCCCCTGCCCTACCCGGGAGATGACTTCACCATTCATGCCGGCTGGTGGGACCGCCAACATCCATTCGATATGGTCAGCGGCGCGGCAATCAGGATTGTAGTCGACATGTCTAACCTGTCCACCATGACGTTAATGAGCCCGCCGGGACAGTCGGGCCTTTACATGAGCCCCCACTATGGCGATCTGGCAGAGATGTGGGCCAAAGGGCAGCAAATACCGGCTCATTACACGGATGCAAAACAACTTAAACAGGTGCTGACACTTAACCCTAAATGAAGTGCGCCAAAGGAGACAGTAGCCATGAAAGTACTCGGTATCGTATGTAGCCCGCGCCAGGGAGGCAATACGGAAATCATGATGAAA
>JBEKCL010000241.1:0-4913 GCA_050014895.1 Dehalococcoidia bacterium | reverse complement strand
CCAGCCTCGATGGAGTACCCACCATGTGGGTCATGCTTTACAACCATCCCGATATCGATAAATACGATCTGAGCTCGCAAAAATACTTCTCGTGCGGCGGTGCTCCCATGCCCCTGGAGCTGCTAAAGGCCTGGAAGCAAAAGTTCGGCACCCAGATCAGCGAAGGATGGGGAATGTCCGAGCTCGCTTCTTACGGAACCTCCTGTTTCGGTCGACCTTACAAGCCCGGCTCGGTTGGCAAGCTGATGCAGAAGGCCAGCCGGATAAAAATATTAGACGATGCCGGCAGGGAAGTCCCCACCGGCCAATGGGGAGAGGTGGTCTTCAAGGGCTTCAACGTTATGAAGGGTTATTGGAACTTGCCGGAAGAGACCGCCAAAACGATCAAGGACGGCTGGATGTACACGGGGGATCTCGGCTACCTGGATGAGGATGGTTACCTTTTCCTGACGGGGCGCAAGAAAGACCTGATAATAAGGGGTGGAGAAAACGTCTTCCCATCCGACGTGGAAAATGTTCTTTACACCAACACTAAGGTCATGGAGTGTGCTGTAATAGGCGTGCCCGATAAGGTCTACGGAGAAGAGATAAAGGCCTTCGTGGTCCTCAGGGCCGGTGAATCGGCCACCGAGCAGGAGCTCATCGATTTCTGCAAGCCGCAGTTGCCTAGCTTTAAGCAGCCAAAATCAATCGGATTTATGCAATCGCTGCCCAAGAGCGCAGTGGGTAAAGTACTCAAAAAAGAGCTGAGGAAGCTGGCCGATGCAGACCGCTGACCGCACCGTACTTACTTAACCTCGGGATTTGCGCTGAGCAGCCTGATAGCCGGGTGGCTCTGGCAGTCCATCAACCCCGCCGCTCCTTTCTATTTCGGCTCTGCCCTGGCAGTGCTGGCAATGGTGGGGATGCTGGTTTTTGTGGGCGGAAGTAGATAAGGTTTGGGAGAATATTAAATTATAGAAATTGAGCCCTATAATTAACTAATTGTGTGGCTTAGTAAGCATATTCATAAATGAAATACTTGTAATCGTGTGCGTTTACATTTATTATATTATCGAATATGCAGTTGTATGGTCGTGGTCGATGTTTTGTTCAGGGAATTTTTGTTAACAGGTAACTGTTAGTTCCTTCAGGCTTTATAAGCCTTAAAAATTGCGAAGTGGTGAGGAGTGATTTATGGCTGAATATTATTTTGATATCGAGACATGTTCGAGAACCGCTCATCCCGATTTCAATAACGATCCGATAATTGCTATTACTTACCAACAAATTGACAGTAGAACAGGCCAGGCGATAGATAAATTAAATATATTAAAATCATGGGAATCCTCAGAAGAAGAGATTCTCCGAAAGTTTCATCCTATTTTTAATCTACAGGACAAATGGAAATTCATACCTATTGGATGCAACCTAAGCTTTGATTTTGTCAGTCTGATATGTCGTTGGAAAAAAATTGGCATTGAGACAACTGTAAGGAATCTGTTTACTGAACACCCTTATATCGATATACAACCGATACTTGTTATATTTAATAGAGGTTCATTTAAGGATTGCAGCCTTCAAAAATTCGCTGGTAAACAGCATTCCGGATCGAAGATAATTGAATGGTATGATAAGAGTGAATATCAAGAAATTCAGAGTTATATCGAAGACGAAACTGAAAAATTTCTTAGGTTATATAGATTCTTGGTTCAAAGATTGCCTAATCTATGGGATGAGTTTGCTAAGGGGTGTGGCATTATAGTTTAAATGCCCCAGGTTAGAGAGTCTGTCATTTATTTGTTATCAAAATGAGGCATAGCTAATACTACGATGGGAAGACAGAAAGAAATCTCGCAGCCAATCCGACTTCTATACCTTATTCTCTATTTAGCTTTTCTATTATTAATAAGCCGTGTGGCTTTTGGCCAATGGATACCGTTAATGACATCGAAGGGCCTGTGGTTCTATTCTGGCGCGGCGGCATTGATTCTCGGTAGTCTCCTTATCACACCCTTTTTCACTAGTCCAGCCAATGCCATCTCCTATCTTGTTGCTGCACTTATTGCTATCTTCGCATTTGATGTGCCAGACAATTATTTTTATGACGCGCTGCTGAGGCAGAGCATTATAGTTTTCTGCTGCTTAATGCTAGTGGTTTCGATATCAAGCATCGTCTTCAAGGATTCCAAGAATCGCTTACTTCATAATATCGCAGAGATCGGACGCGTATTGGCCGACAATTTAGGTAGTCCTCGTTTTGTTTATGCGGTGGTAATCATCTACGCACTTTGGGAATATCACCGCGGATCACCGATGGAATTGTTCTTTGTGGGATTTTCTGGAATAGTCATAGCCATTCAACCAATTGAAACTATTGGCAATGTCATTCAACGTATCCACGATGTATGGCGCCCCAGTGCGGCTCCCAATTTAGTTGGATTATTAATAGCCCATCAGATGCCCGATTTGCTCTTAATACGCGAAGAAAGCGCACAAATAATTAAACCCGGCGCATGTCTTTTGGTTGCCGATGAGCATGCCCCATTCAAGATAGGCATCGTCCTCGGCAATTTCGGACGTGATGAAGGTGTGCTGCTTCGCGCTCTAGAAATCAGTATACCTGACAAGTATCACTCCCATCTTAAAGAATTAGTAAATCAGATACCTGAAGGGTTTGTCAGTATTCTTAGCCAAACAGAAATTGATGTCTTTCAAGGCGATATTTATTTGTTGAAGAATTGGGGATCTTTTGTTGGCATTGTTGCTCCCGAAACGACCACGGAACGACTTTATTTTGAAATTATCGAAGAAAAAGATGTTGAACAGGGACGACTAGTTGAAACTTTCGTTGGACAAAAACATGTCCTTTACCAAATTCTAGATGGACTTACGAAAGAAGAAATTATCCAACAAAAAAATACCTATGGATTTGCACGGGGTGAAGCTGCACAAGTTGGTATTTGGGACGAAAATAATAGAAAATTTAGGCCGTGTAACTGGATTCCCAAACTTAATGCGCCCGTTTTTCTAAAAAGTGAAGAGAAACCTGTTGATAATGCGGATGCCATCGGTTACTTTCCGTCCACCAACTACGAAATCTCCATTAAGAATTTGAATGAACTAGTAACTCATAATACGGCAATTCTAGGTATTCTGGGTGTGGGTAAATCAATGCTGGCAATCGAAATTGTGGAACGATTAATTGCTATAAAAATAAAGGTTATCTGTATAGATTTGACCAACCAATATGCTAAAGAGCTTGCCGTTTTTCTGGATACCAAAACTGAAGATGAAGAGATTAAGAAACTTGGCGAGATTGGCCGGTCTGGCAAAGCGAACTATAAACAGAATGTCGAGGAAGGCGGAAGTAAAAGTTTGTTTGCTCGACAGATAAAAATCTATTTGGAGGCATTTCTCGCTGATGAAAACCCATACTATCTGAAAATATTTAACCCTCTTCAATTCGAAGTGTGGCGCCAAGATAGTAAACCGTACAATAATACAGCCTCAATGGCATCTCTGACGCCGACCGAGATTACTCAGATCATTTCAGAGGCTACTCTTGAAATAGCTCAAAAACGTGGAATGACGGACAAAGCTCGAGTCTGTCTTGTCTACGAAGAAGCTCATTCGCTGATTCCGGAATGGAATTCTGTTGCGGCAGAAGGCGATAAAGCTGCTACCAATGGGACGGCGAGAGCTATTTTGCAAGGGAGAAAATACGGTCTTGGATGCGTGTTGATAACGCAAAGGACGGCAAATGTAACCAAGACAATCCTAAACCAATGCAATACAATCTTTGCTATGCGAACATTTGACGATACGGGCAAAGAATTTTTATCCAATTATTTGGGGAGTGAATATGCCTCAAAGTTACCCTCATTAAAGGAAAGACATGCCATATTCTTTGGGCGTGCTTCCAGTTGTGAAAATCCTGTAATGATCCGTCTCAATGATCAGTCCGATTTCCGTCGTGTATTCCGCGTCAGTGAAGACGTTAAAAAGGAATAGCTAGTAGTCACTTTTTAGCTCACGCCGAAGCCCCCGAATAGTGCCGTAATCCCACCCGCCAGACTATCCTGGAGATCACCAGTAGAACCAGCGCCGCCCCCACCGCCCCCAGCAGGGTTTGCAGGTTGAGGCGGTTGGTCAGCGCTTCGGCGGGTATGGTGGTGGCGAAGGCGATCGGCACCACGAATGTCAACCCGTAACGCAGCCACGCCGGATACAGGCTCACCGGCCAGCGCCCGGCCTCATACATGCTCTGGAATATCACCAGGATGTTCTCTATGCGCACGAACCAGAAGGACAGCGTGGCCAGTATCAGGAAGAAGCAATAAATGATAACCCCGCCCGCCGCCAGTGCGAGCACGAACATGCCGGCTTGCATCAAGCCCACCTTCTGCCCCAACATTATCAAGGCCCAGGTCATGATACCCAGCCCCAGCAATATATCGATCAGCTTCCAGATATCGATGCGCCCGATGCTGACCAGGAGTTGCGAGTCCTCAGGACGAATGAGCGTGAAATCGAGCGTACCGTCCCGCACTGACTCGATGAAGGCCTCCATGCCCGGCTGGATGACCAGGCCGATCAGCCCGCCAACCAGGAAATAAACGCCTACCAGCGCCAGTATCTCCTGCGGGCCCCAGCCCCCCAGCTTGTCGGTGTAGGAGAAAATGACTGCCAGACCGCCCAACGACACGACCAGGTTGAGAAAGGTCTGGAATAGCTGCACGAAGAAGTTGACCCGGTAGGCAACCTCCCCCATGAAGCTGACCACGAAATAGGCCCCCAGCAGACGGAAGAAATTCATGCGCCCACCGCCGAATAAACCTTCGTCCCCGCCTTCCAGACTATTCGTAATAGCACGTAGCCCACGATAATCCAGGCTGCCTGTGCTCCCAGGCCGATCAAAGCATCGACCGGGC
>JBEKCL010000240.1:0-4965 GCA_050014895.1 Dehalococcoidia bacterium | reverse complement strand
ACTGCCTGATAAATCTGGTGGGATTTCATTGCCCACCCACTCAACCCTCTGCCACACTTCATGCGGGTCAAAACTGACCGTCATCGCAGCAATCAGTACAACAAGAGCGCCTGCTGCAAACATGCCAACCCCGGGAATCACTGTTGCAAGATCACCAATCTTGATCAGCGACACTAGGATACCGAGCATCATCACCTCTACCATGGCCCAGGACTGATTCCACTCAGACCAGCGCAGAAGTGTAGAGACCCACCATGGAACCTGAGTCCGCCATACAAAAAGCAGGATAATGCACATGATCCCGATATAAACGGCGGGCGAAACCACTGTGCAGAATACAACGAGCATGGCCGTTATCAGCTGACCCTGGAGCCACATTTGCCAGGCGCCGCCGATAATCGTTGTACTTGCCTGCCGCCCTGAAACCGAAAGTCCCATCAATGGTGTCACGTTGGCTATAATGAGAACGATGGCTGCAGCAAATGTCAGGGCCATGGTCCTGTTAAGAGAATCTGGTTTGTTGAAGGCCATTGAATGGCCGCAGCGTTTACAGCATGCCGTAGCTCCGGTCGGAAGTGGAGGAATTCGCTGTAAGAGATCACAGTTGAGACAGGCAACGATATTTTCACCTGAAGATGACATTCTCTACCTCAAACACTTTACACCAATTGGCGGTATGAGTGATTACAAAAAGTGTACTTCACCAATCCGCTTCAGGACTCTGATCCTATCCATAGGAGAATCGTCGTCCATCCTGACCCTCACCTGATTGAAATTGATAGGACATTGTTTTTAATGTTCAGAGTATAAGAAAGCGGTTTTGTGTGTCAATGAGAATGGATTTAAAAGTCCACGAAGTGGTTGTCAGCTGTAATCCCTGGTTGAGCATTCTAAATTTATGACAAGAGTCACCCCCCAACTTCTTTGATACTCATCGGGTCTGGACTGCTCGGACTTGCAGGGTTAAGGAAGAATATTGAAAAGGAACACAGCATAATAATTGGAGATCATAGGTGGAGTTATTCTCGACCCTGCCTTTATTGTGTCTTACTATGGCAGACATTGTCGGGAATGGGCATGAGCGTGCCAGGGTGGCAGAGCGCATAGTCCACGAACGCGCCTTGCGTAACGCCCATCACCCGTGCTCCTACAGGCAAATGCGGAGACAGAGGACTGGATGTCTCGACGATGCCGGCCAGTTCCATGCCGGCCCCGTATAGGTCGTTGATCTTGCTGTTCAGGCCGTACTTTCCATCGAGCATTAAGAGGTCGGCCCTATTAAGGCCCGCGGCGACGACGCACCCGCGCACCGGCCCAAGCCTTATAAGCGGGAGTTCCTGCTCTCGCAGCATCCATTCCCTGCCTACGCAGCCGATGATCGCTCTCATTGCCATATTGGCCTCCTTTCGTCTGGCGCCCTTTTCGGTGTCTATGGTCAGTGTCTCTTGCAGGCTCGCTTCACCCGAGATTTTCCAGATAGACAGCCAATATCGCCATTGGCATCAAAACCGTCACTTTCAGCCACCATTTTACAAGGTCTAGGCATTGGGTCTGGGAAATCCGGGTTAACGGACAATTTACCTCCATGAAGCAATAGAAGAGCCTCGTGGTACAAGTATAGGATCACTCCAATAAGCTGGTGTTTTCGAGTAGGTAACGGCTGGTGCTAGTCGCCGAACCCTTTCCAAAGGGGTATCTTTAATAAAGGTGTCTGGATCGATAAGGCGTAGTTTAAGTTCCTTAGCAATAGCTGGCATATCTTTTTCGGACAAATCCCATATCCGTTGCATATAGTTTTGTGAGGAAGCTCTCTCACTCTCTGGAATGAGCCCTAAGGTTTGATACCACATAGCGCTGCGCGTCAAACTAACATTAACGTGGTAACTACCTCCTTCTTTCGCACGTTTAGTCAAGGCAGCCGTAGCTCCAGCTGCGCCTAGGTAGCCCGAGATAGTAAATTATTAGACACATCATGACATGATCAATAATGAACTATACATAGCGTCTTAATATATTGCGCATAGACGCCGAAGTTCATCGTTTGGTCGGTACATAAACCGCAATTAATTATGACGCTGTGTATAGCTTAATAGATTGGGCTACCTGGGAACCTTCGTTTTCATGTTAAAACTTATCTTTTATCAAGTTGCCACTGAGAGCTATTAAATTTCGGGCAAGACCAAGAAGGAGCGATCTGATCCAATAAAGGGGCATGCGACGAAATTGTGGGCTGCGGTTGTGGGGCAGCGTAATCTACCACCGAATTATCAATGCATTTTAATAAAGAATCTCCAGATGCCTGGCAATGTCCATGAACACACGGTAGGCCTTCTCCTCTTTGGTATAATCATCAAGGTTGACTTGATGGGCGTGCTGATCAAGATCTTTGAGGAACTTACTTTCCTGGATCTGAGCCAAGGAAGGATCCAGAATACCGAACATTAGTTCGGATTCCAGGTAGGAACTGCGGATAGACAGGTTGAACGATCCAATCGACAGGAATTTGCCGTCGATGATGAACTGTTTGGCATGGCAATATGGCCTTAGTTTCTGTCCCGGTGGACACTGGTATTCGAAGATGCTTGCGCCGGCATGCAGTAGTTCGCGGTAGTAGTTGAGTGATATAAAGTGGCAAAGGGATAGATTGACTTCGTGGCCGGTCTCCAGCGAATTGGTGAGGATGCGCACATCAACCCCGCGAGCGGCAGCCTCTGTGAGGGCCTGGCTGAGCTTGGACGGCAAAGCAAGATACTGTGAGGAAATATATACCCGCTGTTTGGCAATGTCGATAGCACCGCAGAGCATATCGAGATTGTTGTAAACACCGACCCACGGTCGGGACTGGGTGAGCCGCAGGGTTATACCTCCGGGGAATGTCTCTGGTGTGAAGGGTGCCGGCGGGAGGGGTTTTCCCCCGAATTCGTGCCAGTTTCGTTCAAAGGCTTTTCCAAGCTCGGTAACGATCGGACCGGCCAGGGCTATGTCGAGGTCCTGCCACCAGAAGAAATAACAGTCGCTTAAGTTCCGGCCGCCGGTAATGGCGGATTTCCCATCGACGATCAGCATCTTTTCATGCAGGGCATAATCCACCATGAGATCACTGTTCTTCTTATCTTCAAACCATTGGCGGAAGGGGGCTTCCCGGGGCAATGACTTGAATATGCGGTCCTCCTCGAGCATCCTATTGAGCCAGGAGTCCTGCCGTGGCGTACTGTTCTTGGGAAACCCGATATCGCCGACCAAGAGGACATCGATGCCGGCACGTTTTAGCTCTAGGAAGGTCAGCGGAGATTTGCCCAGCTGCGAATAACGGGTAATGATCACAGCGACTGCCACACCCTGGGCCGCCTTATCCTTGAGTATGTTGATCAGGTTGGCACACCTGCCTTCGTTTTCCAGGTAGTACGTCTGCAGAAAAATAGAGGTGTTCGCCGATTGCAGGATATCGATCCACCGGTTAAAGGCCGAGGGGCCGTGATCAAGAACCTCGATATGATTGCCAGGAACCGATCTCGAAACCGAAAGTTGGTCGAGGATCTCCTGATTGGCACTGGAGAGGATATCCGCGTCTGGAGCGGGATGGCCGTCAACCAGGTGTGTAAGGCATAGGCTGGGGAGCGTACGCGCAGCCGAGAAAAAACCCGTGCTTAAGATGGCCATGGAAAAGAGCTTATGCATAAAAGTGTGTGTGAGTCAACTAACCGGATCTTTTCCAAGACCTAATTTAACTGCATATTGTCTTGCACTCATTATCTAGATATAATGTAATCTTGCTTCAGATATTTTATAAGCAAAATATAATTGCATTATAGTCATGGGCGTCAACAAATACAGAAGGGGAAAGTAATGTCAACTAATATCAGAATTATCCATGCACACGACTTCATCAAAGTGACCCCAGAAGGACAGTTCGATTTCGAAGAGTCTAAGAAAGTGCTTATGGAGATCGCTTCAGCCGTGGCCCCTATGATGGACTACGAAATAATCCTAGACACTCGAAAGGCGCAGATAGGAATGTCTATAGCCGACCTTTGGAATCTGACGACTGAACTCAGCAACCTTCGTAAGGCCTTTTCTCACAACAAAATAGCCGTTCTTTGTCCACTTGAACAATTTGACAACGCAGGGTTCTTCGCTCTCTGCGCCCAAAACAGAGGCTTCCAAGTCAGGGCGTTCACTTCTTTCGAAGATGCAATCGAATGGCTGATTGCGAATGGGACCTGACGCCTGACAAAATGATGCATTGGTGAGCCACCGAATGGAGCAAGCTATGAATAAAATGAAGAATCGCGTATGAACCAGCATCGGCTGCCCTTTTGGAGTTGCTCCACGATGGAGATGCTCCAGCAACTGAATACAACAAATAAAGGATTGACCGGTGATGAAGCGAGACAGCGGCTCGCGCAGCATGGTTCCAATCTTCTGAAGCCGCCAAAGCGGACAGATGTAGTAACCCTCCTCCTTGCTCAATTCAAGAGTCCTATTATTCTCATGCTTTTATTTGCAACGGGATTGTCATTCTTTTTACATGATCCTGTCGATGCCTTTATTATTCTCACCATTGTTCTCGTCAGCGGCTTACTCGGGTTCTGGCAGGAACGCGGTGCGGCAAACGCTGTAGAGAAGTTACTGGCCATCGTGCAAATCAAGGCTTCCGTGCTTCGTGATGGAGGCCCCAAAGATATCCCGGTAGAAGAGATTATTCCCGGAGATATCGTCATCTTAGGCGCTGGTGATATTGTTCCCGGTGACTGTTTGATTCTGGAATCCAAAGATCTCTTTGTCGATGAAGCAATGCTGACCGGTGAGACGTTCCCCGTAGAAAAAACCGTTGCAGTATTGGCGGCCGAGATACCGCTCGGGCAGCGGACAAACTCGCTCTTCATGGGAACCCATGTGGTGAGTGGCAGTGCACAGGCCCTTGTTATAAGCACAGGCAAGGAAACCGAATTCGGCAAGGTGTCT
>JBEKCL010000239.1:0-4978 GCA_050014895.1 Dehalococcoidia bacterium | reverse complement strand
TGTTGTGCTTCTCGAAGTTAGGTACGTTCTCCAGAATCATATACCGAGGGTGATTGTGTTTTACCACTTTCAATATTTCTTTGTAGAGCACACCCAAATCAGGATCGGCAAGTCCGTCCTGAGCACCTGCCTTCGAAAAGGGCTGGCATGGAAAACCTGCACACAGGATATCATGTGCGGGTATGTCTGACACATCCACCTGTCGTATGTCCCCGGCAGGCCGGATGCCAAAGTTGCTCTCATATAGGTCTCTTAGTGTGTCGTCAATCTCTGAGGCAAAAACGCACTGATGACCAAGGTCACGGAGAGCTAGATGAAACCCACCAAGTCCGGCAAATAGGTCGATAAACTTCATCGATGATCCTTTATTTGGGAAACCTAATTGTGGCCCATTATACTACTTTATGGCAACTTATAAAGTCATTTACTTAATCCTATCATTCGTAAACAATGGAGGATACCCGATGATAGAAGGTAGTGATACTAAGACTGGTAGAAGGTCAAATACTGCCTTAAGTTTATTACAGTTTTAAATCGGCTTTAATTTCGGACATTGCTTCGAGCATGATATCACATGCTTTATCCAGACGCTCATATAAGCTGCTCGAAAATAGTTGTGGTGGGTTCTTGATACCTATTTCTATCTCATTGATCAACGTTTCAACGATTTCTTCTAATTTATATTTTCCCCTTAATTCTTCTTTTATATCCATATCTGTATCAATACGTTTCACTTCCGCTATCAAATAGACTTTTTTGGTGACTAATATTCTTGCCTCGTGAAGTTTTTTAGTTGTGTCAGAGGAGTCAGGCACAAGAATACCTATGTTGTTAAATTGTAATAAACTGTTGATCCATTCTTCCAATTCATATAACCGCCGTTTTTTGGACTCTCTTTCTTCATCCTGATTACGCTGCAATTGACTTTCTTTTCTTTGTATTTTACTTTCATTATAGGCAAGAAAGGCAGCTACGGTTACCATAATTGTCGAAAAAGCAAGAATCATGTTTGTCCAGGCATTTATTGGTGCATTGTAGTCTGGATACTTAGTTACAAAAATCCAGATTCCAATTATTAAAATCACCAGCGCACAAGTGTAATATAAAATATTACCAGTTGCAGCACCACTAAAGGTGAAAATAAGTGCAACTGCGAAAACAAATGCTAAATTAATAGATTTAACTAATTGGTCATCTGTAATGCGTAAATTTAATACGGATACCAGAACAATCAAACATATCATCCATATTAGTAATTTCCACCATTTATCAAAAAAGCGGGCTACATAAGGTTTTTTTGTTTCTCTCACACCAGTTGACGTCGGTTTGGCCACTATCATCCTCCATGTGATAATTTACCTAATATAGCAGGCCCCTGGCTCCATTCATATCCGCAAAGATCGTAATGGAATACATTGATTTATTCACACCCAATCTTGATCCACCAGAGACATCCTGAGGCATCCACATCAAGTGTGAATGATCCAGTTTCCTCCATAATAATCGAATAAACGCCTTTAAACGGTCCATAGCTCTTTTGGAGGGCGTATTGTCTTATGATTTTATCTTGTTGGATTTTGCAGACGGGTATGTATAGGTGTGATGCTATATTACTGGTAGGTGTCAACCCATAATTCATCACCCATGGGGATTTATCGCAGGAAAAAGGGATTTTGATCGACTCTGAACCCTCCCAATGGGCAATCGTTCTTAGTTCCATATAGCGATCCGGATTAGCTAGTGTCATAAGTACATATTGGTCACTGAATTGAGGTGAAGCTTGTGACTGCCCGGCTATTGACGGCTGAGGTGCCGTTCCTTTAACTACTAATTTTGAATCCCAATTATACGCGTATTCCCTATTACCTCCAGTTAATTTCCCGCAAGAAAAAGGTGTTTGTCCCTGATAACATAGATGACACGAATCTATTAGCAGTTGGTTTGGCACAGTAAATCGCAATATCGCCAGACCACTGCCGCCCGGTTGAACGATCATATCTGTTGCAGATGTAACATTCATGAAGGGAGTGCTCATCTTATAAGAATTGTTGTTTGTAGTTATGAACCATGGATCCCATGATGAGATTGGCTTTTTATAGTTACTATTTTTTACTTTGACCTCGATAATCCAAAATACGTTGGTTTCTGTCGCCTGAACATTCTGTAATTGTCCACCAGCCTGAAATTGTAGGGAATTTGTGATTATTACATTTCCAGTAATCTCAGCTGGTTTCGTCTCGTCGGAAATAGGTGCGCTATTGCTGTTTTTATCCAACTGGACAGGCTTACCATAGTAATTATCGCTGGTCGCACATCCTAGGTAAGTTATTGCGAGCATTACTAAGCTCAATAATGCTATATAGTAAAATTTGGATGCCTTTTTCATAGTGCTGCCCAATGGTTCCACATTTACTCGTTTATGACGGCATTGTACCACTGCTTTTGAGAACAATAAAGGAAAGTCAGTTAGTATAAACTGGGTCCTACGATAGGCAAAAGCCCTTCGTGTTTCAGGTGGAGTTCGACCCTCCCCCATCTCCACCATAAAACAACGGTTCCTAAGTACGATTCAAGAGCAGGTAGTAGCTCTGATACTTCACTATCAGGTTATAGTAACACCCTGCCGGTAATGACGCCCCCGTTACTTCTTCTTGCTCAACTCCTCTTCCTGCAGCACACGCCGCAAGACCTTGCCTACCATGCTCTTGGGCAAGGAGGTACGAAATTCAACATGCTTGGGAATTTTGTAAGCAGTTAATTTACCCTTGCAATAACCCTGTATCTCACCGGCGCTGCACTGCATATCAGGACGCAATACCACCCAGGCCTTGACCGCTTCACCCTGCTGCGAGTCGGGTACACCTGCAACACCAACTTCCATAACGGCAGGATGCTGTGATATCACTTCTTCGATCTCAATAGGAAACACCTGGTGTCCGCTCGGCTTTATCAGGTCCTTCTTACGGGACGTGATGAAAAGGTAACCGTCTTCATCCATATAACCAATGTCCCCGGTATAAAGCCAGCCGTCACGAAGCATCTCCGCTGTGGCCTCCGGCCTGTTCCAATAACCCTGCATCAAATGCGGTGCTCTGGCTATGATCTCCCCGGCTTCCCGCACTGGAAGGTCCTTCTTCCCGGTCTCTAAATCAACTATTTTGATCACGGTATCAGGTGTGGGCATACCCACAGCCCCTTCCTTCCATTTACCCAGGAACGGCCCCATGGCCAGTACGCCGGACTCGGTGAGCCCGTAGGCTTCGACGATCTTGCCACCCGTCACCGCTTCCCATTGCTTCTTGGTCTCCGGCAACAGGGGAGCGGCGGCCGCTACCGAAGATTTCATAGTCTTGAAATCGACCTTGCCTGATTTCACTTCCGGCCTGTTCATCAAAGCGATAAATATTGCTGATATTGCGGGGAAAAAGGCGGGCTTGACCTTTTTTATGGTAGCCAGTACATCTTTCATCTCCCTCGGATTGGGAATAAGGGCTGTCGGATAACGCCCCGCAATCGCAGTGGAAAGAAGTATCACGTTTCCGTAAACGTGGAAAAACGGCATGAGCAGTACCAGTGTATCTTCGTAATCCGTAGCCAGCGGCTTGGACCACTCATGTATCTGGCGTCCATTCATAAATATTGCCTTGTGGCTAAGCATTACACCCTTGGGCAAGCCGGTAGTGCCTCCGCTGAAAAGCAGCAACCCTGTATCATCGCCGCTCACTCTGACCTTGGGCCGCTTGTCTTTAGCATGCTTTTTCATCATGTCCTGCAGCCAGATATCTCCGGCCTCAACTTTCTCAAGATACTGGCCCTGTTTCTTTTCCATCAGAAGGCTGAACATGAACTTCATGAAAGGCAAGAGGTATTCCTTTACACCGGTAGCTATGATAAGGCGTAGAGCGGTCTTGCCCTGCAATTTCTTCACTACAGAGTAAAAAGCCGTGAGCACTATGGCCACTTCAGCGCCGCACTCCTTGAGCGCATACTCAAGCTCTCCTTCACTGTAAAGCGGATTGACCGGCACAGCGATCCCGCCTGCTTTCCAGATAGCCAACTGGCTGATAACTATATTCGGGCAATTGGGCATGAGCATGGCCACCCTGTCACCCTTCTTAACACCATTGGCCACAAGTCCGCCGGCCATTACATCACTAAGATGGTCTATCTCGCTGTATGACATCCATCTTCCCTTAAACCAGACCATGCGGTGGGCAGGACGTTCTTTCGCTACATCGGACACATCATCGAAAAGGGTTTTATCAGGATATGGCTCCAGTGTTACAGGCACACCTGCATCATAATGCTTGAACCAGGGATAGTCCGCCATGTCCAACCTCCCTATATATTAATTATTGATTTCCCTGTTTACCAGCCGGTCCTACTTAGCCTGCTTGGCTTGCTTTGCCTTCTCCTCGTCCTGCAATACCCGCCTTAATATCTTGCCCACCATCGTCTTGGGCAGTGTATCGCGGAACTCGATAAATTTAGGGACCTTATAGGCCGTCAGCTTATCCTTGCAATAGTTTTGCAGTTCCTCCTGGCTGACCTTCTCACCCGGTCGCAGTATGACCCAGGCCTTGACTGCCTCCACCTGTTTCGCATCGGGGATACCTCCCACGCAGGCTTCGACCACGGCGGGGTGGGTGGACAACACCTCCTCTACCTCCTTGGGCCAGACCTGGTGGCCGCTCGGCTTGATCAGGTCCTTTTTGCGTGAGGTCAGGTAGAGATAACCGTCCTTATCCATGTAGCCGATATCACCTGTGTACAGCCAGCCATCCTTGATCATCTCAGCAGTACCCTTGGGATTATTCCAGTAACCCTGCATGACCTGCGGACCTTTTCCAACCACTTCACCTTCCGCACCGTAAGGCAACTCCTTGTCAGGATCGGTTACATCGACAAATTTAAGAACTACATCAGGCAGGGGCACGCCGACGGAGCCTTCTTTCCATTGCCCTTTCATCGGACCGAT
>JBEKCL010000238.1:0-5388 GCA_050014895.1 Dehalococcoidia bacterium | reverse complement strand
ACAAACAGAAAGAAGGAAATTTCATAGCAGTTATTCAATAGCTGAGCCATTTATCCCGCAGCTTGGATTTGTCTTTACCTGCGCTTTGATTCAGGCAGGCCTTTTTTACCAATAGGGCAGACTGACACACAGATGCCGCAGATCTCATGGTTCGGGTCCGCAAAAGAACGCGAAAGCTCACGGGCCTTCTTGCTGCATTTGAAAGCATCGTAATACTCATCACGGTCGACCTTCGTGTTCCAGAGCATGCCGCTGGCAGCACCGGCCGGACAAGCCTCCACGCAAATATTGCATTTGCCGCAACGGCTCTTCACAATGGGAGAGGCAAGCGGCTTCAAAGGGTAATCTACCAGCAACGAGGCAAGCCTCAGGCGGGGGCCGAACTTGCGGGAAACGAAAAGGTCTTCAGCCAGTACTTTGACCAGATCCGCCAAATACGCGTTGGTCTGTTTGTACAGGTCATAGTATTGAATATTGGGACCTTTGATGACCGAGTCGATTATTGAGTCATCAAGCCTCTTACCGATCGTAATTCCATGGCTGAATCCTTTAAAACGCTCATGTAACAGGCCGAAAAGATCGGCAAAGCCCCAGATATGCCACCCGTCATCCGTTATTCTTTTGTTGATGATCTCTATGATTTTATCTTGCATTCAGAGCCTCGCAGTCTCCAATTCCTCGACAAAATCGCACTCTTTATTCTTGTAGCCATTGCCTGTTTTGACGGGATTGTCCAACACCAGATAATATTCCTCTTTTTGTGTGTATGTGGGCCAATTTGGAGCGCCGTTGCCGTTAGGATCGCCCGTCCGTGCAAATCGCGCCCAGTAACCCGCTATTTGATCGGCTAATGCCCTGTCTTCATCCTGCAACCCCGGCAGTGCCATGAAGTGGAATACAAATGGTATCTCCGCGGCATGGAAACAGCCAAAGCGTTCCTTCCAATCGTCTATACCCGGTATCTGGTAGAGGAAGAATTTAGGCGGCATGGAAAAGAGGTAGCGGTAAGTCCGCGGTTGTATGGCCGACATACTGCGCGCCAGGCGGCGGGCGCCGCAGAAAAATCCGCTGCCCAGTACATTACAAGCTGCCTGTCCTGCCGAATCAGCATCCCTTACCATATATTGCTCAAGGACTTTATCCGTTGCTGTACCGAATGCCCGCCCGGCGAAGCGCTTATACCGCTCCAGATCATCAGGTCCACGGAATAAAAACAACCGGAAAACCGTTCCTTCGTCCGCAGTTGTCCCTGTAATGAAAGGCACATTATTCTGCATACCTTTCCGGAAAGTTTCTGCCGGCGAGTCTTTCAAAACATGACCGTCAATAACCAGGTGGTTGATCTGCCAGCTTCCTGTAAAACCGGTCCCGGTCACATCTTCCTGGATAGATTTATACCACGCTTCTACCAGCTCTTTTGCAGGCAGTGCGCGTATCTTTTCCAGTATCCTCTTTTCACCTTCAAACCCCAGCTCGCGTATAAATCTTAAGCCCAGAGACTCAGCGCTCTCAAGGTGGCCGTTGGATTCGCCCAACTTCCGTAATAAAGAAGGGGTATTGCCGCTGCTCTGGGCAATCGCCCGGTGAAACAGTCCTGCGGCCAGCGGTGATGACAGAAGGGCCGCCACACTTGCGCCGCCGGCAGATTCACCAAATATAGTCACGTTACCCGGATCGCCACCAAACCGGCTGATATTATCTTTTACCCATTTCAAAGCGAAGATCTGGTCCATTAGGCCATAGTTCCCCGAACTGTGACTTAACGATTCCGCCGTCAGTTCAGGATGCGCCAAAAATCCCAGTACATTCAGCCGGTAATTGATGGAGATAAATATTATCCCCAGTGAAGCGAAATACGTCCCATCATAGATGGGCATAGACCCTGAACCCGTAGTGAAGCTGCCGCCGTGCAGCCAGACCATTACCGGGTACGGACCGCGCTGCGTGTCTTCGGGAGTCCAGATGTTTAACGAAAGGCAATCTTCGTCCATCGGTTCGAAAGCCGGGAAAAACGTCGTATCCTGCGGGCAAATGCAGCCGAATTTAGTGGTAATCAGAGGTTCTTTCCAGGGCACAGGCGGCCCAGGAGGCCTCCATCGCAATGCTCCCACTGGTGGAGCAGCATAAGGTATCCCTTTGAAAATGGCAGCCCCACCTGAAATATAACCCGTTACAGGCCCATATTTAGTATCAACGGTCTTTTTTGGCAGGCTGGCGATGAATTCATCTAACTTATTGCTCATCCACTGGCCCTCCCGGTCACACTATTATAGGTGATTACATTCCATTATTCGAGCTTGTGGCTGCTGTAATCCGTAACTACGGACGGGGCAATGGCTCTGATTTCGGTTAGAACCCTGGTCATAGCTTCCTTAAGAGACTTCTTCTGGTTTGCGGTGAGGCTGTGCCTGGTGCGGACCATGCGGGTGATGGTATTAGCGGCAGCCATCTGGAGGTCTATACGATCCGGGTGCTGACTTATGAGTGTGAGCAGCTTAACGCGCAGGATGGCTATTTCTTCGTCAATGCCCTCAACTGCGCGGGCTTCGTCAAGCTGAAGCGTCTGGGCTTCATCAAGAACCTGGCTGTAGAACCCGTGCGTCCGGGCGTTCTGGTTGCCCTTGGGGGATTCTCTGCGCTTCTTTTCTGTCATGAATTACTTTAAGCATGCCATAGACGATAGCCAGAGCGGCAAGCTCGTAGTTCTCTTCCTAGAGGGCTCGTTCAAGTAAAGTCATAGGTGGTTGGATGAGAGATTAACATGGGTGGGCAGAGAAAAGGAAGGGGATTTTGTCAGGTTTGTTGACAAATAAAATCAATGAATTTATCCTATATGACAATATTGTGTGGCAAGAATGGTTGCGGATAGCCCCCCCCACTAAAACTAAATAATAAAAATAACACAGATAGGGGGATCAAATATTATGTCTGAATTTGTAGATTACTACGAAGTCCTTCAGGTTAGCCCAATGGCAGAGGATGAGGTTATAGATGCTGCATACAAGAAATTAGCGCAAAAATATCATCCAGACAAAAATCCTGCAAGTGCAGAACGGATGAAAGCGATTAACAATGCCTATGACATATTAGGCAATAATGAGAAGCGAAAAATCTATCACACTCAGTGGTTAAAAGAAAAAAGTGCTACCTCTAATACGACGGAAAAACATACGAAGCCACCGCCAAATTCAGGAATATATCAATTTTTAATTGAATATAGATTAAGGGATTCAGCTAAAGAATACGCACGCGATATTATATTTGATATTGCACGTAAATTTGGCATTGCAGGAAGTACGAATTTTAAAGGATACGCGGGACATCCTAGAAATAGAGCGCTTCCACCGCATACAGTGCTTTACGGAACCGCTACAACAAAAGATATTGATAAGGTTAAATATACGATTGATCAAATAGTAAGTAAATATACTTTAGTACCTTTCCGGATTGATAAAAAATTAATTAACCTTCACAACAAAGCAATTTGCTTAACTATTACTCCATCTAGACAATTGGAGGAATTACGCTGGGAGCTGGCTAAAGAATTAAATAAATTCTGTAACACGAAACCTTATGATCTTGAGCGTAGTTTCGTATTTCATATTACAATTGCAAATGATCGTGATCCATCAAAAATTAGTAAAATATTGAAATACATAAATCCAAGATCTTTAAACACATTCAATCTTCATGTTAGCAGGCTCACAGTACTGGAAGATGGTAGCGACAGTATTATATGTGAATACGATCTTATATTTCGTAAATGGCTAACCGGTGAACAAGCAATCGATCCGAACCTATGGAATAAAACAATAGAAAGATTGAACGCTATGCTATGAGATGATTCGCCATAGTAGAAAGCAAAGACTATTTCAAGTAAAGACATAGGTAAATGAACGATAGATTAGCACTATTGTTCGGATATGAAAAGCGGATTTTGTCAGGGTGGGGGGCAATTCTAAATTTGCAGATATCCGGCAGCCGGATATGTTTTAGAAAGCTATCGGAAAAGTCGGCCGGTAGGGCATCCAGTGAGTTTACTGGCCATGCTATAACTCCTTATATTATTTCTTGAGAAATATTTGCTTGTCGGAGATAAGCATACAATATGCAGAACTTTTACAATGAGATTTTTCTTAATATTAATATAGATAAGTTGCAGCTATTTAGTGAATACCGCGGGAGCAGCTATAATTGATAGGCGTAAACAACCGATTTCATGTCCCCAAGGCAACAACTGGCCTAACAATTTGTTCACCATATTACGAGCATATCATCTATTTTATAGGAGTTTCGTACAACTGGAGGTATATACTCACCCGTTATGGATGGTAAAACATAATATTTAGCACCTGTGCTTTCTTCCGTATTGAAGTATATTGGAGGACCTCTATACCCTTCTGCTGTTTGTCGGATATATTCTTCCAGATGGCTTTTATCTCCAATAAATAAATCCTGTTGCGGTTCAAAAAAAATTATGCTACCGCCTGTAGTTTCAAAGGCATTCACCGCGTGCGCAGCGCTACTATATCCCCACCCTACATATACGTAGGCGCACTTTATACCCAATTTATTTGCGTTTTCCTTTAGGGTCCTAGCGAAGTCACCACAAGTGAATTTACCCGTGTACGATATCTTATCAGTCTGATCCTCCTGTACAAAGTTAACTACCTCGCTGTATTTGACAGGATTTATAATGGTGGCATATTTGTCTATATTGGCAATAGTATATTCCTTGCTTTTATCAAATCCTGCCGAATATCCTTGCGTATATCCAAGATCACTGCCACGGGTTACCCCTTCATTGAACCCAGCTGAGTAGCCTGCTGAAGATCCTGCCCAGTATCCAATACCAATGCCACAAACCACAGCTACAATCACTAACGCGATTCGCATAATTAGCGCGTATTTGGAATTGCGTATTATTTTTCTCATCCTGTATTTACCAAATTATCCGGATGTCATATATTTCGTTGGGGTCGATTTTCGGTTTTCCAACCGTATAACTTACGCCGAAAACGTAAACATTGCTGCCTTTTGGTGTCTTATCGGAATTGACCAATTCGATAAAATCTTGTAGTTCCTTCTTATCATTAAAAAATGTATTATTCGTTGCCTCTAGATATACTATACCCTTATCGGTTGTATCAAAGGCATTGATAAGAAGTTCTGTATCATATGTTTGAACAAAGGCACATGCACATTTGATTCCTTCCCTGTTTGCATTTTCCTTTAAGTTCACGGCCAAGTTATCAGTTTTTGCCGATTTATTTGCCCGATATTTCCCTACAAATTTCACCACTTCGTCATATGTCACAGGTTTGATGATATGAGCATATTCATCTATATGCTTGATAACATATCCTTTCCCATCATCAGATCCTACTT
>JBEKCL010000237.1:0-5047 GCA_050014895.1 Dehalococcoidia bacterium | reverse complement strand
GGCCGCGTACGTAGCCGATATACTTTCTGGCCGGAATACCGCTGGCGGTATGAGCCTTTTCAGGGCAGCCTGCGACCTTGGATTCGTAGTCGGGCCTGTTTTCCAGGGATGGCTGTCGGATTTGAACGGCTACAATTTGACGCTGATATTCAACGCTGCTCTGCTGCTTATAGCCGCGCTGGTCTTCCAGATCGCTGCCAGGGAGCATCCTTCTTTCGTTGCACGCAAGGGCAAATAAGCTACACGCCCGTTCTCTGTTTCTTGCGGCCCCGCCGTTTGGTATTATTTAGTCATCTTGTCAGGTTAACCGGCAGTATTTCTGGTAGCGTGGGTGCAAGATAATTCGAACGTAGTGTAATGAGGAGTGACTGATGCAGAAGTTAACAGAAAATGTATACGCGGAGGTTGGTTTCAGGGGTTGCAATCCGGGATTTGTGGTGACTGCTGATGGAGTAGTAATGATAGATACACCGCAAAGGCCGTCGGATGCGCTGAAGTGGAAAGAAATTATAAGTAAATTCGGTCCCGTTCGCTATGTTATCAATACCGAACCGCATAGGGACCACTTCGCGACCAACATGTACTTCGATGGTGTGGTTGTGGCGCACGAAGGCACACGGGAAGCGATTTTATCTATGCCGGTCCAACAGCTTGTCGATTATATTGGCATGATTGATCCGGACAGCAAAGAAAGCCTTGCCGGATATAGCCTTCGCGCTCCCACCGTAACGCTTACGCAGCAGCTTAACCTCTATGTTGGAAAGCACAGCTTTCAGATAATTCATATGCCTGGCCACACTCCTTACCAGGTCGCAGTATATATCCCGCAGGAAAAAGTTGTTTTCACATCCGACAATGTATTCGGAAAAGTGCAGGCGTGGCTGCCGCAGGCAATGCCGTACGATTGGCTGGAATCATTAGGACGTCTCAAGCAGCTTGACGTAGATATTCTGGTTCCGGGGCATGGCGAAATTTGCAACCGCCAGTATTTGGACGAAATGAGTGGGTATATCAAGGAATGGATAGATGCGGTCGATGCCGCTATCAAGAAAGGGCTGTCTCTGGAAGAGGCGCAGAACACCATAACCATAGGAGACCGCTATCCCATGGAAGCCGGCACCGAGTCGATGGCGCAGGTCGTACAGCGCGCGAATGTTGCGCGGCTATATCAGGTGCTCAAGCCTTAGAGCGCAACCTTTAGCTCAAGTCCGTTTTTCACTATCGGCCTAACGTCCGTATCGCGTCTCCGATTAATTCCTCTGCCGCCAGCAGGATTGATAGGTGTTTGGCGCCTTTTATAGCCCTCACTATTGATTTTTCCCTGATTTCCTTCTTTGGCAACTCTGCATAGCCGAGGACTTTTTGTACGTCGAATAGTTCATCGTTCTCACCGGCGAATAGTGCAAACGGCTTATCAATTTTCTTGAACTGCTCCTGCGGATTATCCGGTGTAATCGCCATGGCCATATTACAGGTTATCGAATTGATGAATAGCGGCTGTTCCTTGAGCAACTCTTCGGAATAATTGAAAAAAACCGCCATTGTATTTCCGTACTCGGTGCCAAGCGACACCCCGTATTTCATAAATACGTCCATGTCTGCCCTGGCAAATGGGGTGGAATTACCCTGTTTTGCCGTCCCTGATTTATAGCCGAGTTCCGGCGATACAAATATATATCCGGATATGTCAGGGTTCTGTCTCCAGCTAAGATAATTCAGGAGCAGGCCGCCGCCCGATGAGTGTCCTCCCAGGTAAAGCGGAAGTTGCGGACTCTTGGCATGGACGAAATCGCAGAATAGCTGTACGTCTTTCCAGACCTGATCAACGGCTGGGGAATCTCCCCTCGGCCCTTCTGAGTTCCCATGGCCCCGTATGTCCAGCAGGTAAACCGACACGTTGTATTTTGCTCCCAGCCCCTTTGCCAGGTATTGATAACCTCCTCCGCTGTAAGCTCCTCCGCCATGCAGGAAGATCAGTGATGCACTGGGACTTGCCGCCTTCGTCGTATAGTAGGCCAGGTTTATTCCATCCGTAGCTTTTATAAAAGAAGGGGTCCCCACTTCAATTTTTTTGGCGCTTGTGATTTCGTCGAATGAAAATGACTCACCATTTTTCATAATAACCCTCCAAATGCCTGGCGTATAGCGCTATTTCTTTAAAGCATCAGTGATAGATCCGGCCCATGAAGTTATTGCGTCCCAGTCACGGAAATCCCCGGTCGAGGCCTTTACTTTCTTTAGCACCCATTTCTCCATGAAACTCATCTTCTTCATGTCGATGGCACCGTGGAAGATCGCGATACCGCGGGGCTTGATACGCTCGATCAGGGACCTTTGTGCTTCGGGAAATCGCCAGCCCTGCGATAGTTCTACCGGGTCGCCTTCACCCATAGGGCCGCTGGAAAAGAGCCACACGGGCTGTTCGGATAGCAGCTTCTCGTTTTTCTCGAGGAACTTCACCATGTCCTTTCTCCACATCGCTATATAAACCGCACTTCCCAGTACAAACACCTTATATGTTGCCGCATCTTTGACGCGTTTTACGGGCAGCACATCAACCTGCAAGCCGGACTGGCGAAGCGTTTCTCCTATCTTCCCGGCGATCTCCGCCGTCATTCCATGTTTTGAGGCATAGGCTACTAATACCTTAATTTCCATCTTGGCAAGTACCTCTTCTTAAACCGGGACTTCAATTCGCACCGATTACAAGTATCAACTAATTTAGTTTAGTCTCGTCAGAGCTTCTATGAAAATGCGTTTTTACTTAATCGCGGGAATAATTTCATCGCATTATCGAGTTCGATTGCCTTCAATGTATCGCTACTGGATCCAAAGTATTCTTTCAGGCCCTTTATGCCAGATGCAGCAATATAATCGGGGGCAAAACAATAGTCGCTGCCGAATAGAATATGAGAGTTATCTGCCAGTTCCTGCAAAGAGCGTAGGCAATGTGGAGATGCCGACAGGGCAGTATCATAATACAAATTCTTTAGATAATTGATCATTCCTTTCGGCGCTATCTGTTTGACAAAATCCGAGAAGTCCCGGTATTGCTCTCCCAGCAGGATGCGGGAAACCAGGTATGGAACGGTGCCGCCTGCATGGGCCAGGATATAAGTAATGTCTGGATATCTTTCGAATGTACCGCTATAGAGCAAATTTGTTACGGCTCGTGTAGTATCGTGCGGCGCATCGACCAGGAACGGCGGCAGGGCCAGTCTGGCAGTATTCCAACCCGGTATTGTGGAAGGATGAATATAAATAATAGACTTTCGCGTGTTAAGCTCTTGAAATAGCCTGTCGAATTTAGCATCTCCTAAATACGTGCTGTCGATGTTGCTGAGTAATCCAACGCCATCCAGTTTTAGGATGTCCATTGCGTAATTGAGTTCCGAGATAGCGGCGTCCACATCGGGGAGTGGCAAGGATGCAAAGGAGCCGAAACGGCCTGGATATTTCTGTATAAGTTCGGCGATAAGTTCGTTCATACGGCGTGAAAGATCACGCGTGAAGCTAATGTCTCCAAAATAAATGCCGGGGTCTGAAATAGAAACCATGGCGGTGGCAATACCGCAATTGTCCATAAAATCCAATGTCTTATCTATTTTCCACTCCGGAAAATTCATACCGAGGCCAGCAACGACCCCAATACCGGATAATGCATCCAGGTATTCCTTTGGCAAAATGTGGTGATGTACGTCAACTCGAAACGCCGGTCCAGTCATTTTAGTCTCCTGATAAAGCAAAGTGCTCAACGCATAGCTTATCACCATTTTGTGTTACTGGCGACAATTCACAAATTTATTACATATCGTTAATTAAAAATTAACATTGCCTTGCTAAACTGTTTTTAGTGAAAATCAGTTATATATAGAAAGAATAATAAGAAGGAAGAATTTAATGGTCACTATGTATAAGGTAAAACCGATGGTTAACGATGATCTACAATCATTTCTTGAAGATAATGGTTGCAGCAGGATGCAATTCGAGATATTACGCTTTATGGGGAAGCACCCGAAAGCTAAATTCAGCCTTTATGTAATTGCCATGGCAATGGGTACCGGTGGTAACGATCTGGGAAATGCTCTGATCAGCCTCATTGAAAAGGACATTATTGTTACGTTGCTGGATGGCAATGGTCTTATTACCTATTGCCTTTCTGATCACGTGGAAGTCTACTCGTATATATATTATCTGTCTGCCCTCGATTGGGGTGAAGCCGCCAATGTCAAGAAGCAGTTAAAAGAAGATGAGGCGCTGCGCTACCTGAAATAGTAGCGCAGCTTGAGTGATATCTTTTCGGATATCCCGGGTAATATTTGCTCTGGTGCTATCGTGTAATTGAGGTGCCTATCCATGTGGCCCAATCTTGGGTGGCGCTGGTGTTATTGGCATCAACTCTCAAAATGAAGTCTGCCTTGTGCCCTGCATAAGCTGAAAGAGGGATGTCAATTGTTGTCAGCGAACCGTTATATACCTTGGAGACATCTGCAATCCAGGTGTTGCCGGCATCAGTGCGTATCATTACCCTGAATCTTACATCCCCGGCAGCGGCGCCTTTAATGAATCCGACTTTTGAATAGAAATGGTCGCTGGACTGTACGGTGTAAGTGCTGGCCATGTCCACATAGGCCCCCTCGATCCATCCGCCGGTTACCCACTGCGGATGTGTCTCCAGAACCTGCGTGTAGACTTTGTCATCCTCCAGCGTAGCGTTATTACGCCACAGCGTAAATCCTTTATTGTCCGTGTCGGGACCTGGGAAGGTCAGGCTTCCACCGCCGCTTGCCCAGGAAGCATTTGGCGCTTTGGCTACAAAATCATATACAGTTGTTATGAGCAGGCCCGGTATCAGGTGTACCCCTGGTAATAGGGGTGTGACGGGAGTTGTGGGGGTGCTGGAGGCTACAATCACCTGTGTGCTTGCTTGAATGCTGCCGCCTGAGTTGGTGGCTGTAAGCGCATATACGGTTGAGCTTCCTGGCGTTATCGCCGTGGACCCGCTGGCAGCTACATTGCCAATCCCTGGCTGGATGTTTACTGAAGT